>JAYTCP010000211.1:0-2972 GCA_043736435.1 Planctomycetia bacterium
AGGATCTCACGGGCCTTCCCGAGCATGTACCCCGGCGCACCCCGGGGGGCCACGAGATAGGCATCGAGGAGCGCGGAAATCGCGGCCCGGCGCTTGCCCTCCCCGGCTTGGTCGAGGAAAACGAAGAAGGCCCAGCACTGGGCGCGGAAGAGGCCGCCGACGGCGACGTTGAAGTGCTGCGCGGCATACGCCGTGGCTTCGCCCTGATCCGCGAGCGCGAGGAGATCCTTCAGGGGGAAGACCGGAAGCTTGCGGTGCATGCGCTCCGAAAGGTCCTTGTAGCCGCGCAGCTTCTCCAGTTGCGTCCGATTCCACGCCAAGGGCGTCAGGGTGCGATCCGGCGCGAGGGTCACGGAGCCGAACCAGTCGGCGAAGCCCTTGGCGAAGAACCCCTGGGGCGGGTGCGGGTGCGCCCACTCGTCCCGTTGCCTCGCGAACCAGTACAGGACGGCGAGCGTCGCGAGCCGGGTCTGCGCGAGGAGCGCGGGCTCCCGCGACTCCGGCCCATGGTCGTAGGTGAACACCCGACCCGAGGCAGGCTCGAGGTACCCCCAGACGCCGGAGTCGAGGGGTTCGCCCCTCACCTTCCCGTGGTACGCCTCCCAGGCTTCAGCGTCGCTGAAGACCCAGACCGTGAGCGGGCAGCCTTCCCGGAACGACCGCTTCCCGGCGGCGTAGTCAGGGCGTCCCCCGAATGCGTCCATCAGAGGCTTGAGCCTGCTGCTCTCGCCGAACTGCGCGAGGAACCGCTCGTAAACCTGCGTGTAGATCCGCGCCTTCTCGGCCAACACGCGCTTGTAGGGGACGCGGCCCGCGTCGAGCTCGGCCCAGGCCTTCGCGCGTTCCGCCTTGGAGAGCTTCCACATCGCCGCCTCGTCGATCCGCTCCTTCGTCGAGTAGCAGATCAGGAACGGGCTCGCGAAGATCGCGTCGTAGTTGTACGGGCGCAGGAACTCGTCCTGGTCGATGCCGCGACGCACCACGTCGAGGGCGGAGTAGGCCGGGTCGTTCGCCAACAGGGCTGCATGCTTCTGGCACGCGACGAAGGCCTCGAGCGCGTTAGCGTAGGGCACGGGGTCGTCGAACCACCGTTGCGCCCCCGCTTCCTCGACGATGCGCACGAACGGGTAGCGCAGGTAGGAGATCTCCTCCGGCACGCGGTGGGTGAACTCGCGGTGCCCGAGGATCGCGCGGGCCTCCGCGACGTTCGGGTCCACCTGCGTGATCACCTCCTGGGCCAGCGCCAGCGCGCGCGCCTTCCCGTCCGGCAGCGCCTGGTACCGGGCGAGGAACCGGCGGTAGTCGTCCGCGGACCGCTTCGGGAGCGCCGCCCACTCCGCGTCGAGACTCGCCACGGTGTCGGAGGGCGCCGGGTCGCCCGCGCGCGCGGGCGCGTGCGGGAGGACGACGGACAGCCCGAGCAGCGCGAGCCCGCGGCGGACGGACGGGAACCCCATGGATGATCTCCCTCGGGAACACCCCGAGGATGCCATGGATTGCCCGCATGCAGGACTACCGGGACCCGGTCAATATCCCGCCGGCGCGCGTCCGCCACGATCCGAAGCGGTACTCGCCCCCGCTGTAGAGCAGGCAGCAAGACGACTCCGTCGCGGTGGCGAGGCTGAACGCGCCGCCGAACCATCCGACGGGGGACACCCAGCGCCCCTCGGTGTCGAGCCGGTCACAGAAGCTCCGTCCGAAGACGTCGCCCCCGGTCACGACCAGCGCACCCGACGGGAGGACACAGGCGACGTCGGCGGAGACAGCACCGCTCGGCGATCCGGGCAGCGGAGGGATCGGCGTGAGGGCACCGGTCCCCGTGTCGAGCCAGGAGAGCCCCGACTCCGGGCCCGTCCCCCGGAGGAGCACCAGGACACGCGCGGCATCGACGACGTACAGGACCTCGCAAGTCGCGGGCAGCCGCGGGATCGCCGTGAAGGTTCCGGTCTCCACGTCCTGGAGCGTCCAGGTTCCGTTCTGCGGCTTGGTCCATTCGCGCACGAGGGTCGAGCGCGGGGAGACCCAGTGCGCCGCCCAGGGGTGCACGCCCTTGGCGATGCGTAGCGGAGCCGTCGTCGAGCCGGCCTCCCCGCTGACGTGGGCGAGCCCGCGAGGCGTGTTCACGACCCAGCCGAATCGGGTCGCCCACGTGAATCCGGTGGTCTCGGGCACGTCCTCGCCCTCGACGCCGCCGTCCGCCGTCTCGCGCTCGAGCCGACGGGTGGCGCGCAGGCTCGCACCCGATCGGGACCAGGTCGTCAGCGTCCAGGCCCGGCGGCCGTCCGCCAGTCGAACGATCGCGTGGCGCCGGGCCTCGTCACGCAGGCGCTCGAGCAGTTCCGGAGGCTGGACGTCGAGCGGCAGCGTCTTCCAGATCTTCCCGCACTCCCCGTCCACCCAACGGATGGGCGTGTCGAGCGACTCCTCCCCGGTCGACGTGATCTGGAGCGTCTTCCAGGTGCCGCTCGGCCGGCCGCGGGCGAAGCCGATCCCCCAGTCGGGAGACGACACCTGGTGGCCCGGCGGAGCGAGCCGCCGCACCTGCTTCGTCTTCAGATCGATGGCCCAGGGGCGTTCGGTCCCCTGGATGCCCGTTCCGTGGGAGTCCACACGGTACGCGTTGACGAACGCGAAGTGCTCGCCCTCGCCGACGAAGACCGCCGAGATCCGGCACTGGGGGTCCGTCGGGTCGAGCTCCATCCACCGGTCGTACGCGTGGGCGCCGTAGGCAAGGCTGCCGCCCGCGAGGAGCAGCACCGCGGGGAGACCGCGGAGCACGGGGGCGAACAGGCCCGTCGCGAACCGCGCGCCCCGGCACCAGCACCAGGCCGAGAGGCACAGCGGCGCGAGCACGAAGCCCCATACGATCACCGGGACGGCGCTCCAGCCGAGCAGGAAGTGCGGCTGCGTCTTCATCGTCAGGTAGACCGGCGCGGCAAGGCCCCCGAGCATCAGGAGGGCGACGCCCGCGG
>JAYTCP010000212.1:0-3063 GCA_043736435.1 Planctomycetia bacterium
AGGCCTTCGCCAAGAGCAACGTCGCGAGCCTTTCGGAGGTGAAGGACGCGTGGGGCAACCCCCTCGTCTACTTCACCGACGCCGACTACGCGCAGGCCGAGAAGAACCCGCCCACCTACATCACGGGCGAGGACTCCGCGCTGCACGGGGACGTGGTCTCGCCGAAGCCGTGGCGGAACCCGAACGGCGCCTTCGCCCAGCAGGGGGCCTACCAGATCTACAGCATGGGCGAGGACGGAATGCCCAACACGGAAGACGACTTGAAGGCCTGGACCTCGAACTAGTGCGACGGACGGCCTCTCCTCCCCGGGCCCTGCCGACCGCGCGCGCGCGCGCGGCGGGGTTCACGTTCCTCGAGATCCTCACGGTCATGGGCATCATGGCCGTCCTCCTCGGGATGGGCGTGGGCTTCATCACGGGGGTGGGCAAGTCGGCCCGTTCGTTCCAGGCGGCGTCGATCGTGGGGGAGGGCGGCCTCCGCTGCCAGAACATGAGCGCGGGAGGCCGCCGCGCGACGCTCGACATCCGTCGGCAGAAGGACGCGGAGGGGACCGAGCGCCTCATGGTGTCGACGGCCGTGCAGCGCAGCGTGCTCTCCGCCGCGTTCGAGGCGGCGCCTCCCGACCGGCCCGGGCAGGAGTGGTTCGTCGCGATCTCCGGGAGCGGCGAGCTCGCCACGCCGGGCGGCGACGTCCAGATCGTCCCGAGCGAGAAGTCGGGGAGCGCGGTCAGGCTCGGCCCGAACGGGTGGGTCGACTTCGGCACGCGCTCCGCGTTCTCCATGACCGACGGGATGCGCGCGAGCCTCTGGATCCTGCCGAGCCCCGGCCGCGGCGGCGGCACGCTGCTCAAGTGCGCGGGCGAGGGCCAGAACCTCTGGATCCTCGAGCTCCGCAAGGGGACCGCCAACGGGCCCGACGCCTACGACGTCGTCCTGCGCCTATGGCTCGTGGCCGCCGACTCGAGCGAGGGCGCCTCGATCGGCGCGCCCATGGCCTACGAGACGAAGGGCGCGCCGGTGCGCGCGGGCGCCTGGACGCAGCTCGAGGTCTCCTTCGACGGGCGCGAGCCGAGCCTGCGCGTGGACGGCTCCGAGCGCTTCAAGCGGGATCCGAAGGCCGCGCGCCAACGGGCGTCCGAACCCGGGAGCACGATGATGTTCCCGATCCCGCGTTCCGGCGCGGCCCAGCTCCAGCTCAGCGGCCCCGGCGCCGGGTCGTTCCAGGGCGTGGTGGACACCCTCAACGTCGACGGGATCTTCCGGTCGGACGAGGACGCCCGGCCGCTGCCCTACGACGTCGACGTGATCCGTCCGTCGCTCCCGGTACGCGTCACCTTCGCCAACGGGCGGCTCGATCCCACGGTGCACGCACAGGACGTCGTGATCTGGCTCGTCGGCCCCGGCGACGCGGACTCGGGCGCGGCCCACGAGATCCGCTTCGGGCTCTACGGCTCGCTGCCCCCGCCGCGTCGCGTCCTCGCGCCCGGCATCGCCGGAGGCGCGCGATGAGCGGCGTCTCCCTGGCTCCTAGCGCCCCGCGCGTCCGGGATCGCCGCGCCGGCTTCACGATCCTCGAGATGCTCGTGGCGATGGCGATGTTCTCGGTGCTCGGGGTCGCCGTCGTCTCCCTCCTGACCCAGGGGCTCAACCTGTTCAGCGAGGGCACGGCCGACACGAGCATGCAGGACCGCCTCCAGTCGGCCCTGCCTCCGATCCGGGAGGACCTGGCGGCGATGAAGCCGGTCGAGACGCCCGAGGTCCCGCCCCCGCCGCCCCCCGCGATCGTCGACCCGGCCGCCGAGGTCCCGTTCGGGGCGGAGCCCGTGCCTCCCGCGATCCGCCTGCGCGCCGGCACGATCCGGCTCACCGACCTCCCAGCGGACAAGGCGGTGAACCTGCCCTACGTGGCCTTCGTGCGCAGCAACGCGCGCGAGTCGGAGGACCCGCTCCTCAGGGACGCCGGCACGGCGGGCGCGGCCACCGGAATCCCCCTGCGCTCCTACGATCCGGCAGCGGTCGACTCCGGCACCACCGGCAACCTCCTCGCCCCGGGCGGGCTCCTCGAGGTGGTCTGGATCGCGGTCCCCGACGATCCGGACCAGCCGGGCATCCTGACCCTGTACCGCCTCTTCCGCGCACCCGTCGGCGGACCGAAGACCCTCCTCGACCCGGCCAATTTCGACTCGCTCGCCAAGATCCATGCGGCGGGGCGCCCGGTCCACGAGGGGGTCCTCCACTTCGGGGTCACCTTCCGCAACGTGTTCGCGCGGTCGTGGGAGGACGGAGCGGGTCGCGGCAAGGTCGGCGACGGCGAGCCCTACGTCGGCGCGGTGTGGGACAGCACGCGCGCGCTCGATCCGAAGTTCGCCCTCGCGAAGGGGAAGGACAGCACCGAGAACGTGCGGGACGACGTCTTCCCGTCCATGGTCCGCGTCGACCTCGTCCTCGCCCAGCCGGGCCCCTTCGGCTTCGGCCGCGGCGAGACCACCTTGGCCGCCGGGGTCGGCAACGACGACCGCCGCGTGATCCTCGAGAGCGTGGACGCCCTCTACCGGCCCGGCCCGGACGATCGCTGGCTGAAGGTGGGCACGGAGTGGATGGGCACGGCGCTCGCCGGCATCGACTACGCCGGCCGCTCCGTCGTCGTCTCGCGGGGGGGCCGCGGGAGCGCGCCCGTCGCGCACAAGGAGGGCGAGCCGGTCTACGTCGGCCAGGCCGTGAGCGTGGACGTCCCGCTGCTCTTCAAGGACCGCTATGCGCGCCGCCGCTGAACCGATCCCCGCCGCCCCCGTGAGCCGCGCGAGCGCCGCGCCCGCGCCCCGCCGGACGGCCCGCGGGTTCACCCTCATCGAGGTGCTCATCGCGATGTCGCTCCTCCTGGTGGGGGGCGTGAGCATCCTGTCCGTCTTCACGCTGGCCGTGGTCCACCGCGTCGAGCGCGACATGGAGGCGAAGCTCGACCTCCTGCGCCCGGAGGCGCGTTCCCTCGCCCAGGATGCCGTCGACAAGACGAAGGCGGGGACGCCGCCCGCGCCCCTCGTGAACGCGCCGACGTCCCAGCC
>JAYTCP010000213.1:0-4702 GCA_043736435.1 Planctomycetia bacterium
ACTTCTGGCGCGATGCTGTGCGAAACGCCGGGGATCTCCGCGTTGATCCAATGGAGTTGATCCCCTCGCTTCCCCCCGAATGCCATTTCCTCATTGCGCGCGAGCCGCATCGCCACGGCGTTGCGCCACTCCGCGTCCAGCTGCTTGTCGGCCGGCAGGAAGCAGCTGTACCGCTCGTCGAGGAACTGATGCACCGCTACCAGCGCGGCGCTCCGAGCGCGCTCGGCGCTGTCCGCTGGGGGAGGTTGCGGGGTCGGATCCACCGTCACCAGGTACTCAGACCGCCAGTCGAGGTACTCCTGGTACGTAGGCCAGTCGGGCGCGTCGCGGAGCGTCCCTGGCGCTTCACGCTCCAACGCCATGAACGCCACCACGAAAGAGGAGATCCAGATGTCCCGATCGATCGGCGCGTTCCTTGGGTGCAGTTGCTGCATGATGCGCCAGCCGAGGTGGGTCGTCGGTACGAACAGACGGTCCCGAGGGGTGAGGGCGCCACGACTTGACTGGATCTGAATCAGGAGCTCCCGGAAGAACTCGCTCTCGGGGTGTTCCAGGGCGATGGCGTATGCCGCCTCCCAGTCGACAGAGCCGGGCTTTGACGCTTCGAGCGGCGACGGGGAGTCGTTGGACATAGGGCGTGCCCACTCGGGTTCAGGGTGCGCGTTCGGCCCAGCCCCCCGGTGGGGGCACGAGACCGGGGAGTCGATGCGGGGATCTTAGGGCTGCACCCCGACAGGACGCCCTGACGCCAGCGCCCGCTCGATGTCTATGCAAAGCCCTCCGTAGTCACTCGATGCACATTCGCGACTCCTACTTGAGACACGCTCCCTCCATCGCAATTCAGATCCTTGCGTCCCTTAGCGTGCGGAAGGCGTAGAATCCCGATGTGGAAACCTCCACGCGCGCCACTCTCCCTGCGCGAGCTCTGCCCCTGCCGAGCCGGAGGTACGCCTCAAGCGTGGCGGCGGTCACCGCGGTCACGGGAAGGGCGTCCCCGTGCCGATGAAGGCCAAGTCGTACGCGCAGCTGCTCGCGGCGGCCCGGCCCGACGCACGCGGCCGTCAACCCGGCGACCGCGAGTACCGCGCGCGGCGGCTGACCGACCCGCTCCAGGTCGAGGCGGAGCGCATCCGCTCGAGCGCGAGGTGGAAGCGCGTGCGCGCCTGGAAGATGAAGGTCAGCCCGCTGTGCGAGACGTGCCTCGAGGCGGGCGTGACGAGGGCGGCAGTCGATGTCGACCACGTCGTGGCCCTCGTCGACTTGATACGAGCGGGGACGCCCGAGCTCGCGTTCCAACTGACCTCGCTCGCGTCGATCTGCCGAAGCTGCCACAACCAGAAGACGTCGAGAGAGGGACTCGAGCGGCGACAGCGCACGACGCACGCAACGACGTCGATCGATGCGATAGGCGAGGCGCCCCGAGGCCAGGGAAGGGCCCTAATCGGCCCGCACAGGGCCTTTGACGAGGACACGTCCCGCGGTCGGCAGGAGGCCGAGAGGCGTGGGGAGGGAGGCATCTCCGGTCATGAAGAGGCCAACCAGCGGGCGCGTGGCTTTGTCCCGATACTCGCGGGTTTTCCACCTTTTCCGGGATGCCCCCCGTCGCCCGGCAGCCCCGCAAGTACGCCCCTTCCCGGGCAATCGGCGGGGGGTTTTGGGCACGCACGGAGCCAGCCGTGACGGCGTGCCAAGGCTGCGGCTGTCCCCTCCCGGCCCGCGCCCCGCCCGCTGTGGGCCGCCCCCGTCGGCGCTGTGCGGGGTGCTCGCGACGTCGCCGCGCCGACGCGGAACGCCGGCGCCGCGCCTGGGCGGGCCTCGACCTCGGGCTCTCCGCCGCGGAGTGGGCTGCCCTCCGCCTGACGGACGAAGTCCTCGACCACGTCGCGAGGCACGGGGTCGTGGCGCCCGACGCGGGGGACCCGGCCGCCCGGTTCCTCGACGACGAGGAGGACCTTTGATCGCGACCTGCCCCCACGTCTCCCCGGCCCCCGTGGCCGCCACGCCCGCCCCCGCCCGTGCCAGCCGACTCGAAGAGGTGCCCCATGTCCGCCCCTGACGCCGTCCTCTCCACTCCGCCGTCGACCGGCCGCGTGACGCTCGCGACCATGCGCCTGGACGCGCTCGCCCCAGCGCCGTTCAACCCGCGCACGATCTCGCCCGAGTCCCTCGCGGGGCTCGGAGAGTCGGTGAAGCGGTTCGGCCTCGTGCAGCCGGTGATCTGGAACCGGCGATCGGGTCACGTCGTCGGCGGCCACCAGCGGGTCAAGGCCCTCCTGGCGCAGGGCGTCGCCGAGACCGACGTCGTCGTCGTGGACCTCCCCGAGGCCGAAGAGAAGGCCCTGAACCTCGCCCTGAACTCGCCCTCGATCTCGGGCGCGTTCACCGCCGACGCACTCGCTTTGATCGATGAGGTGGCGAAGTCCCTTCCCGACCTCGCCGAGGCCCTGCTCTTCTCGGACCTGCGGGACGCCGTCGAGGACCTCCTGCCGCGGGTGGTTCGCGAGGTGACCGAGGACGACATCCCGCCTACCCCGGCGGAGCCCGTCTCGAAGCCGGGCGACCTGTGGATCCTGGGTGGGCACCGCCTGCTGTGCGGCGACTCGACCCGGGCCGAGGACGTAGCCCGCGTCCTGGCCGGCGACGCCCCGCGGCTCCTGTTGACCGACCCGCCGTACGGGGTCGAGCTCGACATGGAGTGGCGGGACCGGGCCGGCCTCAACGCGCTCGGGCCCGCCCAGTCGTCCTACATGCGGGGGGAGGGCCATCGCAACACCACGATCTCGGGCGACACGAAGGCCGACTGGTCGGGCGCCTTCGAACTCGTCCCGTCGCTCGACACCGCCTACGTCTGGCACGCGAGCGCGTTCTCCGTAGAGGTCGGGGCCGGGCTGCGACGCATCGGGTTCGAGCTGAAGCAACAGATCATCTGGCGCAAGCCGCACTTCGCCTTGTCGCGCCAGCACTACCACTGGCAGCACGAGCCGTGCTGGTACGCGCGCAAGCCGGGGTCGGCGAAGTTCCTGGGGACGCGCGACCAGAGCACGATCTGGGACGCGGCGTCACCCAAGATGCTGATGTCGGGCAGCAACGAGGAGAAGGTCGATCACCCCACGCAGAAGCCCGTCGCGCTCTATTCGCGTCCCATCCAGAACCACCTCGAGGAGGGCGAGGTGTTCTACGAGCCGTTCGGCGGCTCAGGGACGGCCATCGCCGCCGCGGAGCAGACCGGCCGCCGTTGCCGCGCTATCGAGCTCGACCCCAAGTTCGTCGACGTGATCGTCTGCCGTTGGGAACGGCTCACGGGCAAGAAGGCCGAGCGGGTGACGTTGTGAGCGTCGACCCGACGCTACGCGGGGCCGGCGGATTCTTGGCTGACTCCTGCGCCTCGGCGACGAGCGCGAGCGACAACGACGGAGGCCACGAGGCATGCGAACCCAAAGCCGGTGCGGGCCCAGCTCGGGGGACCAGGCCAGAGGACCGAGACGAGGCCCACGCCGAAGAGCGCGATGGTCATGACCAGACGTCGCCCTCCCTGTGGGCCCGACTGAATCGGGGTGCCGCCACGCAGTCCTGGGAATGCAAACCGGAAAGCGAGCACCGCGCAGGCGAGCGGCAGGTTGCCCTTTCGCACGTCGTAGTTCTGCCACGCAATGAGGAAGTAGACTTCGGCGGCGACAGCCACCGTGGCCAAGCCGATTGCCATCGGAAGCACGATGCGTCTAGCGTCGAAGCCATCGGCGTCGAGCTTCCAGAGCGGGTCGTTGGAGGGATGCACGGGGCTTGGATTCTAACCGCCTCGGGACGCCGCTTCTCCCTCGATGCCCCCCGGCCCGAGGACGTCCGTCCCGAGGACCTCGCGCAAGCGCTGTCCCACCTCTGCCGCTTCGGGGGCCACACCCGGGTCCACTACTCGGTGGCCCAACACTGCGTTCTGGTCTCGTCCCTCGTCCCGCTTCGGCTCGCCCTCGCCGGGCTCCTCCACGACGCGGCCGAGGCGTACGTGGGCGACTGCGTCGGCCCGCTCGCGCACCGCCTGCCCGAGTTCCGCACCGTCGAGCTGCGGATCCTCGAGGTGATCGGAGAGCGGTTCGGCGTCCCCTTCGCCGACTTCCGTTCCACCGAGGTGCGCGACGCCGACGCCGTGGCGCTCCTGACCGAGCGAGCCTCATTCCTTCCCCCGTCGAACGAGCCGTGGGCCGAGGACCTGCGGGGGATCAAGCCGCTCCCGGGCACGCTCGAGGCCCTGCCCTCCCACGTCGCACGGGCACGGTTCCTCGAGCGGCTGCGACGTCTCGCCGGACGCACCGAACTGAAGGAGGCATGACATGGGCCGCCGTGGACCCGCCCCGACCCCGACGAGGATCCTCGCGTTGCGAGGCTCGAACCGCGCCGGGCGGGCGAGTGCCAACGAGCCTGCCCCGCAGGTCGCGCTCGTCCCGCCCCCCGACTGGATTTCGGAGGACGCGAAGAAGACGTACGCAGCGGTGGGCGCGCGGCTCGTCGGGCTGGGCGTCGTCACCGTGCTCGACGGCGAGGCGCTCGCGCTCTTCGCGATGGCGTGGGCGAGGCTTCGACGCTGCGAGGAGTTCCTCCTGAAGCACGGCGAGGTCTACGCCGTGGCGGGACGGAAGGACGGGCCCCCCTCGGGCTTTCGCCTCTACCCGCAGGCGAAGCTCGCCCTCGAGCTGTCCGACCGGGTCGT
>JAYTCP010000214.1:0-4016 GCA_043736435.1 Planctomycetia bacterium
AAGTCGGGGACGCGCGTGATGATTCGTGGTCGGGTAGGGCAGGAGAAGTGCCTGGTCGAGTGGAGCGAATCCGGCGATGCACCCACCGGCCGAGACGGCGAACTCCCATTGGCCGCGTTGGCTAGGGTCGCTTCCGTCCACGGCGGAGGCATGACGTGCGACGATTGCGAAGGCTGGCGCGTGCGCACCCGCGAGGTGGAGGATCCCGGAGGATCCTCGGACGGTGCCGCGTGAGGGCGTGCGCCGTATACTGGCCCCTCCGGGCACGGACGGTCGCCCGCGGAGGAGCCATCCCATGCTCGACGACGACGCGGACGAGGGATCGGCTCCCCTCACGCCGAAGAGGCTGGTCCGACAGGCGCGGAGGCTGCAGCGTCGCTTCCGCGTGAACGACGGGTCGAAGTTCCGATTGAAGGACGTGGACCCGGCGGACACGCTCGAGTTCACCTCCGAGGTCAAGCCCAAGAGCAAGGAGACGCTGGCCGCGGGCGTCCGGGTCCTCGCCGAGCTCCAGGACATGCTCTACGCGCAGAACCGCTGGGGCGTGCTCCTCATCTTCCAGGCGATGGACGCCGCCGGGAAGGACAGCGTCATCAAACACGTCATGTCGGGCGTCAACCCGCAGGGCTGCCAGGTCCACTCGTTCAAGGCCCCGACGAGCGACGACCTCGAGCACGACTTCATGTGGCGCACGAGCAAGGCGCTCCCCAACCGCGGCAACATCGGCATCTTCAACCGGAGCTACTACGAGGAGACGCTGGTGGTCCGCGTGCACCCGGAGTTCCTCGAGGGGCAGAGGCTGCCGGCCGAGTGCATCACGAAGCGCATCTGGGACCACCGGTTCCAGGACATCCGCGCCTTCGAGCGCTACCTCACCCGCAACGGGTTCGTCGTGCGGAAGTTCTTCCTCCACGTGTCGCTCGAGGAGCAGAAGCGGCGGTTCCTGGAGAGGATCGACCAGGCCGAGAAGAACTGGAAGTTCGCCGCCGGCGACGTGAAGGAGCGCATGCACTGGGACGAGTACATGCACGCGTACGAAGAGACGATCCGCGCGACGGCCACGAAGGATTCGCCCTGGTACGTGGTCCCCGCCGACAACAAGTGGTTCACGCGCATCGTCGTCGCCTCGGCGGTCATCACCGCGCTCGACGACCTGGGCCTGCACTACCCGAAGGTCGGTCCCGAGCGCCTCGCGGAGCTCGCGACGGCCCGTCGGCTCCTGCTCCGGAGCCGCTGACCCCCGCCGCCCCAGGAATCCCCCACCCCGTCACCGGGAGAAGAGGACGCGCTCTCCGTTCGTGAGGTCGACGAGGAGGAGCGCTCCCATGTTGACGTCGGTGAGGACCGCGAGCTGCGTGTCCGTGTCCACGTCGCCGCCAGAGATCGAGTAGATCGGCGCCCCTTGGCCGACGGTCTGGCCCGAGAGCTCCACCCGGTTGCCCGTCGTCAGGTCGACGGCGCGCACCGCGCGCCCGATCCCGGCCAGGACGATCAGCCGGTTCTGGGCGACGTCGAGGCGAAGGGCCCGCATGCCGGCGACGCTCGGCCCCACGCCCATCCCGTCGTCCGTCAGCTTCGTGCGGACGCCCGTGGCCACGTCGATCCGAACGACCGTCCCCGCGGTGTTCGTCCCGTAGTACACCGTGCTGCCGGTCGCGTCGCACTCGATCGCGATCGCGCTGGAGACGCTCTCGCCGCTGCCGACCAGCGCGCTGGCGAAGACCGTCCGGTCGCCCGTCGCCTCGTCGACGGCCGCGATGCCGTCGAACGAGAAGCCGTTGGCGAGCAGGAAGCGCGCCGCGGAGACGTCGTAGCAGAGATCGCGCGAGAACTGAAGGCTGTCACCCGACCCCACGCCTCCGCCCGAGATCACGTCCAGGCCGGCGTCGTCGAGATCGACGCCCAAGAGCTCGCTTCCGTCGTCGTCGAAGACGATGGCCCGGTTCCGCGGTGCGTCGGCGCGCAGGCTCGTGGGTCTGCTGACCTGGTCTCCGGGCTGGGAGCCGTCCACGAGGAGTGTGCGGTCCCCGTCGGCGAAGGAGACCGCTACGAGCGCTCGTCCGAGCTCGTCGGCCACCACCACGCGGCCGCGCTCGAGATCGAAGGCGGCCGCCTCGGCGCGCACGAACCGAGGCCCGGAGCCCACCTGCAGGTCCGCGAGGGTGGTGCGGTTGCCGGTCGCGAGGCTCACGGCGAGCAGGCGCTCCGGACCAGACTGGCCCACGAGGAGCCGTCCGTTCGCCACGTCGTGGACGAGCGCCCCGGGACCGATCAGCTCCGGCCCCGTGCCCGTCCCGTTCGAGAGGATCGTGTGGACGCCGGTCGTGAGGTCCGTCGCGAACACTCGGGCGAACCCGCCGTCCGTGGCGAGCATCCGGTTGTTCGGAAGATCGAGGACCATGCCGCCGGACTGGTCGTAGAAGCTCCCACCCATGTCGTCCACGACGAAGCTCCGGTTGCCCGTCGCGAGGTCGACCGCGAACAGGGCCCCGACGCTCGGGTCGCGGACGAAGGCTCGGTTGGCGCCGGCGTCGTAGACGATCTCCGTGGGAAGCGAGAAGGCCGGCCCCGAGCCCGTGCCGGCTCCGGACAGCACCGTGCGAGCGCCGGTGAGGAGGTTCACCGCGAACACGACGTCCAGCGTCTCGTCGACCACGAGCACCCGCCCGCCGATCACGTCGAGGGCCATGCCGTCGGGGGTCACCAGGGCCGTCCCGCTCCCGGCGCCCTGTCCCGTGAGGAACGTCCGGTCCCCGGTGGCGAGGTCCACGGCGAAGATGGCGTTGAGGCCGGCGTCCGTGACCAGCGCCCGGCTGCGCGGCAGGTCGAAGATCGCCGCTCGGGGAGTGTCCAGGGCCGTTCCCGTCCCACGACCCGAACCCGAGAGGAGGGCGAGCTGGCCGCTCGTGAGGTCGAAGAACGTCAGGCGGCCGAGGGCGGGGTCGAGCAGGAGCAGGCGCGCCCCGGCCGCGTCGAAGTCGAGCGACTCCGGCCGGTTCATCAGCACGAGCTGGAGTACCCGCAGCTCGGGCGCCGCCGGATCCGGTGCTCCGTCGGCGCCCGTGGCCACGACCGGTAGCAGGTTCTCGCCCGGGGCGAGGGGCACGGTGGCCGTCCACGTCAGAAAGCCGTCCACGCTGGTGGCCGCAACGCCGCCGACCGTTACGCCGAGGAGGGGCTGCCCCGCCGACCGACCCCGGACGCGCAGCGTCGATGCCTCCGTGACGCTCACACCGGGAGGGAACAGGACGACGGCGAGGGGGTCGGGAACGGGGTCGCTGTCGCCGCCGCAGCCGCAGCCGCCGGAGGCCGAGAGCAAGACGCCGAGCAGGGCCAACATCCCGTACACCCGGCACCCCGTGCGCTCGCGGGTGGTCGTGCTCCGCGCGGGCGCTGCTCCCCGTGCACCCCGGGGGGGCGTGGAAGCGGGCCCCACGTCCTTTCCGTGCCCGTCACGCGGTGCTTCTCCCAGAATCGTTGCCGTACGCATCACAACCTCCTTCGCTCGCCGCTCACGTCGCCCCGTCGCACGAAAGGATGGAGGGCCGAGTCGGGGCCCTCCCCTGCGCGCCGAGGACCGCTAGAGCCTACGCTGGGTGCGCCGGCCAGGCGAGGGTGCAGGCCGCTCTCGCTGCGCTCGTCCGGTGGGATCACCCGCCACCCGACCCCTGGCCCTCAAACCACCGCCGGAGAGCCACAAGGTCGCGGCTCTCGGTCGGCGTCTTCCACCACCAGTCACGAGGCCCCATCGGGCTCTCCTTGAGATAGCCCACTTCGATGACCTCCTCGGTGGTAGGCCATGGCTCATCGTAGGAGAATCCTTCGAGCTGCGACACCCGCCCATCTTCGATGAGGAGAAGAAACCCGGCTCCGTGCTCAAGACCACGGAGTCGTCCGTGCACGTCACCGAGCACGCCCTCGCGTCGGATCGGAAGCGACGGGGCGGCAGTTGGCACTTCGAAGTCCGTGAAGAACCCAACTCCCGTGTGCTCCCGTCGGCTGACACGCGCAGCGTC
>JAYTCP010000215.1:0-2936 GCA_043736435.1 Planctomycetia bacterium
TGGCCGTCACGTTCTCTCCCGCCGTGCGCGAGCGCGCGCCCCGGGCGCGGTTCGCCATGCTCGCCGTCGGCGCCGTGCTCCTCGGCGGGGGCCGCGTCGTCGAGGGGCTCTCGCCCGACTGGATCCTCTCCCCGGCGGCCTCGGGGGCTCCGTGGCTGCTCGCGGCCGGGGCAGGCATCCTCGCGCTGATCGCCCTCGCGTGGCCTCGCGACGCGGCGCCGGGTCCGTCGTCCGCGGGGGTGCTCGCGCTCCTCGGGTTCGCCTCGGCGGCGCTCGTGCGCCTGGGAGTGGGGCCGGCCGCGCTCCTCTGGTGGGGGTGCCTCGCGCTGTCGCTCGGCGGGCTCGGCGTCGCCTGCTTCCGCGGCAGCGCGTCCGACCGCCTCTTCGCGCGGCTCGTCGCGTTCGTCGCCCTCGGGAGCCTCCTGCACGAGCGGAGCGACGCGCAGCTCTTCGGGCTCGTGCTCCTCGGGCTCGGGTGCCTGGCCGCGAGCCGTCTGCCCGCGCCCCGCACGCGTCTCGGCGTGGCGGGCACCGCGGTCGTCGTGCTCGCCGTGCGCGTCGCCGTCTTCCACGCGCTCGGCTTCCTCGAGTCGTTCTCGACGATCGACACGGGCGCGGGCATCGTGCCCGGGGCCGGCCAGGCGGCCGCCGAGGCGCGGGGATCGGGCGGTGGGCTCACCCCCGAGGTCGTGCTCAACGTGCTCCTCCAGCTCCTGAAGTTCTCCCTCGTCTGGGTCGCCCTGTTCTCCGCGGTGGTCCACGCATGGCAGCGGGACGGCCGCGCCTCCGCCCTGCCACGGCTCGGGGCCGACCTCGCGCTGGCGTTCGCCTCGCGCGGCGCGGCGCTCGTGCTCGGGATGTGGGTGTGGTGGCGGTCGTCGTGGTGGGTGGCGGTGGCCTATCCCGTGTTCGTGCTCGGCGTCGGCGACGTCGTGCTGCTCCTGTGCTCCCTGGCCCTCGTGGGCGGGCTGCGGCGGCCCCCGCGGGTCGAGCCCGCTGCCGCCGGCGTTGCCGCCCCCGGGGTGCTCGCGGCGGTCGCGCCGTGAGCGCGCCGGACGCGGCACCGCCCCCGCCGCCCCCGTCACCCGCACCCGAGGGATCGCCGGCGGAGCCGCATCGTCGGCGGCCCCGCTATCGCGGCAGCCATCCGAAGCGCTTCGACGAACGCTACAAGGAGCGCGACCCTGCGCGCTTCCCGGAGCTCGCGGCGCACGTCCGCGCGCAGGGACGCACGCCCGCAGGCTCGCACGTGCCGATCCTCCTCCCCGAGGTGCTCGAAGTCCTCGCCCCGGCGCCGGGCGAGATCGTCGCCGACCTGACGCTGGGGCGGGGCGGCCACGCCCGCGCGTTCCTCGAGCGCATCGGCAGCGGAGGGCGTCTCCTGGCGTTCGACCTCGATCGGGAGGAGCTCGCGCGCACGCGGACCGACCTGGAGTCGGAGGGGCACGGGCCGCGGGTCGTGGTGCACGCGGGGCACTTCGCGGCCCTGCCCGAGGGGATCCGCGCCGCGGGCCTCGAGGCCGTCGACGTCGTGTTCGCCGACCTCGGGCTGTCGAGCATGCAGATCGACGATCCGGCCCGCGGCTTCTCGTACAAGCACGACGGTCCCCTCGACATGCGCATGGACCGCGGGCGGGGCCGCACGGCCGCCGAGCTGCTGGCGAGGCTTCCCGAGGCGGCCCTGTCCGCGGCGCTCGAGGAGCTCGCCGACGAGCCCCACGCGGGCCGCATCGCCGCGGCGATCGTCGCGCGCCGCGCGACCGCGCCGCTGCTCCGCACCGGCGACCTCGTGGAGGCCGTCCTCGCGGGGGTGGGCCTGACGCCGCAGTCCTGGCGCGCGCGCGCGGAGCGCGAGGTGCGGGTCGCACATCCCGCCGCGCGCACCTTCCAGGCGGTGCGGATCCTCGTGAACGACGAGCTCTCGGGGCTCGACCGCCTGCTCGCGCTCGTGCCGTGGTGCCTCCGGCCCGGCGGGCGCGTCGGGATCCTGTCGTTCCACAGCGGGGAGGATCGCCGTGTGAAGAAGGCGTTCCGTGCCGGGCTCGAGGCCGGCCTCTACGCCGCGGTCGCCGACGGCCCGCTGCGCGCGACCCCGGCCGAGCGTCGCGCGAACCCGCGCAGCGCCTCGGCGAAGCTCCGCTGGGCGCGTCGGGCCGCGGGGCCGTAGGACGCGTCGCTTCGCCCCTACGGGGCCTTCTCGAACGCGACGAGCACCTGATCGACGTCTTGCATCCGGCGGCGCACGAGGCCCCCGAACGGCACCTGGTCGCTCACGGTGACGATGCCGCCGTCGACCCGAGGGTCGGCGTGGCGGATCTGACGGATGCGCTTGCCTCCGACCTCCCCCAGCTCGAACGGCTTCTGGACGCCGGTGGGGAGCTGGGGATCGATGCCGGCGGGGTGGCGCTCGTCACGGCTCCCGGCCGTGGCGAGGGTGCGGCCCTCACCGTCCTCGGTGGTCGAGTCGACCTCGAAGCGGACGACCCCGTCCGCTGTATCCACGGCTCTCCAAGTAAGG
Source organism: Planctomycetia bacterium (assembly GCA_043736435.1). GTDB lineage: Bacteria > Planctomycetota > PLA2 > PLA2 > JAEUHO01 > JAYTCP01. Next base: position 2,519 of record JAYTCP010000215.1, read on the forward strand.
CGGGTGACCGTCGGGCTGCCCGTGACCCGGATCTCCCAGGTCGCCGTGTCGCCCGGGCGCGTTCGAGCCCAGCTCGCCTGGCCCGCGCGATCGAGGGGGCTCTGGGCCGGGGGCTCCTCGGGGCCGGTGGGGTCGGGCCGCTGCTTCCGAAGCGGGGCGCCGGGCTTGCCGTCCGGGGCGACCTTCCCGTCGTCCCCGCAGGCGGAGAGGAGGCCGAGGAGGGCGGACAGGGCAAGGGGGCTGGCTCGCATGGAGCCAGCGTACCTGAGGCTGGGGCAGGAGCACCCCCCGACCCCGTTGCGCCCCCGGCCCGTCCCCGCGAAGATGCCGGCGTGCGTCGCGTATTCTCCGTCGTGGGCGCCGGGACCTGCACCCGGCGCGAGTTCAACCTAGCCCACGACGTGGGTAGCCTCCTCGC
>JAYTCP010000216.1:0-3093 GCA_043736435.1 Planctomycetia bacterium
GCCGCGCAGGTGCTGCTCGCGCCCGCGGTCCCCCGGTTCGAAGGCACCGAGTTCCACGGCGACCTCGAGCGCGTCGCCGCCCACGTCTCCCGCTACGGATCGTTCCCGGTCCTGGAGGTTCGCAAGTGACCCGTGCCCGCCCGCGCCCCGCCGCCCCCTTCCTCCTCGTCCCCTGGCTCGCCCCGTTCCTCGTCGGTGCCCTCGTCGCCGCTCCCCTCGTGCGGCCTGCGCGCGCCGAGGGGGCCGCGAAGCCGGCGGCTGCGAAGCCCGAGGGCGTGATCGACGGGATCGTCCGGATGATCGAGGAAGGCAAGCTCGTGGACGCCCTGGACGCGGCGAAGGCCGTGGGGGCCGAGGACGCGTCGTACGTCCGCGCGCGCTACCTCGCCGGGGAGATCGACCTGATCCTCGGCGACGTGGGCGAGGCGGAGGCCGCGTTCCGCGAGGTGCTCGCGAAGAAGGAGGGCGCCGCGCCGGCGCTGTCGGGCCTCGGGCGGGCGCTGCTCGCGGCGGACAAGCCGGCGGAGGCAATCGAGCCGCTCGAGAAGGCGGTGGCGGCGGACGCGAAGCTCGTGTCGGCGCGGGCGTGGCTCGGCCTCGCGCGGTCGCGTGCGGGCAAGCCCGCGGACGGGAAGAAGGACGTGATGGAGGCATCGAAGGCCGCGCCGGCGGACGCCGAGGTGGCCAGGGTCGCCGTGACGGAGCGCATCGAGGCGAAGGACGTCGACGGCGCCATGAAGGCGGCCCTCGCGTTCTCGAAGGCGAAGAAGGACCACCCGGTGGGGCCCTTCCTCGTCGCGTTCGTCAGCGACCGCGCGGGGAAGTTCGACGACGCGATCACGGGCTACGAGAAGGCGATCGCGCTCGACGCGAGCTTCCTCGACGCGCACAAGAACCTGGCGATCCTCTGCATCGCGCAGAACCCCGTCTACACGGACGCGAAGCGCACGGCGAAGGCGATGGAGCACTTCGCGGCGTACGAGAAGCTCGGGGGCCGGGACGCGTCCGTGCTCCAGATCTACGGGCAGCTGAAGTCGTTCATGCAGCCGGCGCCGAAGGGAAAGTAGCGCACGATCGGTTCTGCAGAATCCGTTCCGCAACAACCGCCGTCAGTTGCACGATCGGTTCCGCAACAATCGTCGTCACAATCGAGTCGAGTTGGAGACGACCGGCGGATGCTGTTGACGACGATTGTTGCGGAACCGATTGTGCAGAATCGGGATGAGGCGGAGACGGTCGGCGGACGCTGTTGACGACGACTGTTGCGGAACCGGTTGTGCAGTTGACGGCGGTTGTTGCGGAACGACTTGTGCACTACGCCCAGACGACGAGGTCGGCGAGGGAGCCGTCGTAGGGGCGGTCGGTGCGCGCGCGCACGCGGACCGCGAGCGGGGGACGCCCGCCGCCTTCGGCCCGGGTCGTCGCTCGATAGCGCTGGCGGGCCCCGTCGCGACCGCCGTCGGGCTCCATGCGCGCGACGACCCGGCCCCCGGCGCCCCCCGAGTCTCTCGCCACGAGCTCGACCGCCACGTCCTCGGACACGAGCGCACCCAGGGCCACGATCGCGGTCGTCGTCGCGTGGCCGTCGTGCGGCGAGCCCGCCTCGACGCCCTCGATGCGCACCGTGGGGAACGCGCGTCGCACGCGCCCCTGGCGCGCGGCGGCGTCCACGGCGGCTGCGTAGCCGTCCTTTGCGAGGGCGTGGGCCGCCTTCGCGAGGCCCACGTACGCGCGGTCGCGGTACTCGGCGACCATGCGGCCCGCGTCGAAGACGGGCGGCACCGTCTCCAGGCTGCGTCGGACCCGGTCGAGCCAGCGGCGGGGCAGGCCGTCGGCGTCGCGGTCGAAGAACAGGGGCACCACCTCGTCGGCGAGCACCCGGTGGAGGGCGGCCGCGTCGAGGCCGTCCTCCGCCTCGCGCCCGGCGCCCGTGGCGCCGTTGCCGATGGCCCAGCCGTGGGTACCGTCGCACGCCTCGTCCCACCATCCGTCGCGGATCGAGACGTTGAGGCCCCCGTTCGCCGCGACCTTCATGCCCGAGGTGCCGCTGGCCTCCTCGAGTCGCACCGGGTTGTTGAGCCACACGTCCACGCCCTGGACCAGCGCGCGGGCGAGGTCCATGTCGTAGTCCTCGAGGAAGAAGACCTTGCCGACGAGCGAGGGGCTGCGCGCGGCGGCGACGACGCGCTGGAGCAGGGTCTGCCCGGCGCGGTCGTTCGGGTGGGCCTTGCCCGCGAAGAGGAGACGCACGGGACGGTCGGTGCGCCCGACGAGGGCCTCGACCTTCTCGAGGTCGCGCAGGACGAGGTCGGCGCGCTTGTACGTGGCGAACCGGCGCGCGAAGCCCACCAGCAGCGCGCGCTCGTCGAGGCCGTCGAGCATGCGCGAGAGGAGGCCGGGGTCGTCGTGGCGCTCCGCGAAGCCGCCCTCGAGGTTCATCCGCACGCGCACGAGGAGCCGGCGCCGCGCCTCGGATCGCACCTTCCACAGCGCCCCGGCTTCGAGGTCGGCGGCCTTCGTCGCGAAGTCGGCGCCGGTGACGCCGCGGGTCCGTGCGCCGAGGAGGGCGGACATCTCGGGGCCCGTCCACGTGGCGAGGTGGACGCCGTTCGTGATGGACCCGACCGGCACCTCGCTCTCGAGGAGGCCGGGCCACATGGGCCGCAGGAGCCGCTGCGAGACCGTGCCGTGGAGGCGGCTGACCCCGTTGTGCACCGCGGACAGCCGCAGGCCGAGGTAGGTCATGTTGAAGCCGTCGCGGTCGTTGCCCGCCTGGCCCAGCGCGTAGAAGCGGTCCCACGGCAGTCCGAGCCAGGCCTCGACGTCGGCGAAGTAACGGCGGAGGAGGGCCTCGGGGAAGCGGTCGTGGCCCGCGGGCACGGGCGTGTGCGTCGTGAACACGGTGGACGCCCGCACGAGCACCGCCGCCTCATCGAACGTGAGGCTCTCCTCGCGCACGAGCCGCCTCATCCGCTCGAGCGGCGCGAAGGCCGCGTGCCCCTCGTTGAGGTGCACCGAGCCCGGCGTCACCCCGAGCTGCTCGAGGAGGCGCACGCCCCCGCGCCCGAGCACGATCTCCTGGCGCAGCCGCAG
>JAYTCP010000217.1:0-2043 GCA_043736435.1 Planctomycetia bacterium
CACCGACGCACGCGGCCGCGTCCAGCCGTACCGCCCGAGGACCTCGACCAGGGTAGTCACCGCGGGAACGAGCGAGAGGTCGGACCCAACATCCCTGACGCCGTGGGTCGATGGCATGAGCCCCGTAAGGATCGACGCCACCGAGGGCGCGGTCCAGGGGGCCGTGGACGTGGCGTTTCGGAAGACCACCCCCCGCTCCATCTCCGCGGACAGCTCCGGAAAAAGCGGTGCGCCCGAGGCCCACGGGGCAAGGGCATCCGCCCGCAGCGTGTCCAGTCAGACGAGGGGGAGGTTGTGCCGCACCGCGGGGATCTCCGACGGATCCGCGGGCATGAGGTCGGTGACCGTGCGTTGCGAAGGGGGCGCGGGCGGCGCCTGCGGCCTCCTCGGCTCGTCGCCGCCGCACGCCCCGAAGACGAGGGCGCAGGCCAGGAGCGCCCCCCGAGCCCGCCCGGCGCCTGCGCGCCCCCGGTCCGCCGCGGCCGGGCGCTCGCGGAACGTGTCGTCCGCGCTCTAGAGCCTGCGACGTATGGCGGATCGGCGAGGGTAGCACGGACGTTCCGGCGGCCCGTCCGCCCGACGGGAGCCCGCGTGCCGGACGCCACCGCTCGGTCGGGGCGTCAGAGCGTCTTCAGGTACTCGAGGACCGCGCCCTTCTCCGCCTCGGAGAGCGCGTCCGGGAAGGCGTGGCCCGCCGCCCCTTTGCCCCTCGCGCCCGTGTCGAACCACGCGCGCCGCTCCCACGCGTCCGGCAGGTCGGCGGGCCGCGCCTCCCGCTCCTCGACCTCGAGGCCGACGCGCGTCCGGTCGTAGCCCGATGCGCTCCGGCGGCGCCACGCCTTCGGGCGCCCGGCCGGGTGGAGCACATGCCAGAGCGTCGGGACGCTGCCATTGTGGAGGTACGGCGCGGAGGCCCAGATCCCGTCGAGCGGTGGGGCGACGTAGCCCGTGGTGTGGACGACGACCCCCGTGGGGTCGTGGCCGGTGAACCACGAGTCAGCGAAGATCGCCCGCTCCTCGGGACGGATCGCCTCGAACCGCAGCCGGTCGGTCCCGATCTCGTCGATCGGCACCGTAACCTCGGGCCAGCGCCCGTCCGGTCCGTAGGTCCCGTGGCACCGCGCGCACGTGGCCTCGAACGCGACGCGCCCCTTCGCGGCGAGGTCGCGGTCGACCGGGAACGGCCAGGGAGGCGGGGTGAGGGACTCGAGGTAGGCGAGCACGTCACGGAAGTCGGGCTCCCACGCGCGCAGCCGGTCGGGGCCGTTCGTCGGCACGAGGAGGAACTGCATCAGCGAGCGGTGGCTCTTGGGCGTGAAGCCGTCGTAGTAGAGGTGGGACTTCCGGCGGACGTGCCACCACGGCGGCGCGTCGAGGTCGTGGTGGACGAAGCGGACCGGACGGGACGGCGGGACCACGTTCAGGTCCGCGTCGCGGAACGTCAGGAGCGCCACGCTGAACATGACGGCGTTCGTGGTGCCGTGCGTCTCGCCGAGCGGCAGCAGGCGCGACAGGACGCTCTCGCGGCTCGTCTGCCCGCGCGCCTTCCGGAGCGCGCCCACGTCGTCGGCCAGGGTCTGGAACGCGAACTGGGAGTTCGGGAGCCCGGGCAGGATCTGACCGGCCACCTGACCGGCGTGGCACGCGAAGCACGAGATGGACAGGCGGCCGGCGGCGTCCTCGACGTACTGGAGCGGCCGCCCGGCCGGGTCCCCGGGACGCGGCGTGAATCCGTACCGCTCGTACGTGAGGCGGCGGCGCTCCTCGGGCGATGACGCCTCCGCCCGGGCGCGTGCCGCGGGGGACCACACGGTGAACAGCGCGTCGAGCTCGGCCCGGCTGAAGGTCGAGGGGAGGTAGCTCGTCTCGGTCAGGTGGCGGTAGCCCCTCGCGGCGGCGGCCGCGGCCTCCTCCGCGCCCCGGGGTGAAAGGGCGGGGGGACCGGCGGGCTTCGGGGCCCGAAGGGCTCCGCCGGGGGCCGGGGGGGCGACCGGCACCGGAGGGGCAGCCGGAGTTGGGCCATCGGCGAAGAGAACGACGCCG
>JAYTCP010000218.1:0-7122 GCA_043736435.1 Planctomycetia bacterium
TCGGGATGGGCCTTCCAGGCCTTGCCGAGGATCTCGTCCGGGATCAGGACCGGCGCGACGTGGAGCATCTCGAACTCGTGGCGCGGGGGCAGCCGGTACTCGAGCGCGATGCCCGTGAAGAAGGCCTGGAGGTCGAGGGCGTTCCCCTCCTTGAGGTCGTCGTCGCCGCCCAGGGCTCCGTCCGGGCCGGTGCTCGTCGTCTCGAATGAGAGGGGGCTCGCGACGCGGAGCCCTGCGAGGAACGGTCGGTCCCACGCATCCTTCACGTCGCGCAGCACGAACGGCGCCAGGCGCTCCGGGACGGGCACGCGCACGCCTTCGACCTTCAGCTCGGCGACGAGGTCGTCCGCGGTGCCGCGCGTCCCGTCGGGCCCCGTGGACAGCAGGACGGGTCCCGCCGCGTCGTAGGCCAGCTCGCGGCCCCACGGGTCCTTCGGCAGCGACGCCAGGGGTGCGCCCACGCCCCCCGCCCCTTCCGGCGGCTTCGGGGCCGTCGTCAGGTCCGCCAGCGCGCTCGGCCAGGCCTTCGTCACGACCTGCCAGGTGAACGCCGCGTCGCCCACGGTCCGCAGGGTGCCCAGGGCCTGGAGGACGTCGAGCACGTCGCCCGCGACGTCGTCGGCGGTGCCGGCCTGGCCGTCGGGCCCGGCGCTGGTCACCGTCGGCGCGTCGCCCACGAGCGCGTACGCGAACGGCTTGCCCCACCCGTCGTTCGGGAGCTTGCCCCCAGGGAAGGCCACCTTGCCCGGCTCCTTCGCGACGAGCTCGGCCTCGTCCTTCGCGAAGGCTCCGTTCTTCTCCTTGTGCTCCTGCGCCCGCTGGAGGACGCGCCGGCCCTCCTGCGCGGAGGACACGAGGCGCTGGAAGAGCTCGGCCTGCCTCGCGATCGCGGCGCGGGTCGTCTCCTCCTTCGCCACGCGGTCCGCGAACTGCGCCGCCGACACGGCCGCGAATCGCAGGTCGACGCGCTCCCGGCCCGCCTTCCATTGATCGTAGGCGGAGAACCGGTCCTCGCTGAAGCGCACGCTGTCCAGGATGGGCGTGAGGTACTTGTCCTTCAGGAGGATCTCGCGCACCGTGCGCTCGAAGTCGGCCTTCGGCTGGCGGTAGCCCGTCAGCTGGAGGACGCGGTCGTACAGGGCCGGGGTGAACGAGAGGCCCGTCTGCTCGGGGCGTCGCCCCGTCATCACCGCCTGTGCGCGCGTCACGATGGTCCGGATCCCCTGCGCCAGCTCCTGGTCCCCGACGCGGTAGCCCGCGTCCTCGGCCGACGCGACCGCGGCGATGTGGGCCCACGTGGCCGTCTCGACGTTCATGCGGTCCTTCCCGTCGACGAGCCCGATGTCGGGCCCCCACTTGAGGGACGGCCCCCAGGCCGGGAAGAGGTAGATCGTCGAGTACCGGGTGAGCACCGCCCGGAAGTCCTGGTCGGTGACCGTCACCTTCCGTCCCGACGGGGTGACGAACGACCCGCCGATGTCCCTGGCGTCCGTCCGCTCGCCGGACGTGGAGCACTGGGAGGCCAGGCCGGTCACCGAGAAGGTGGCCAGGATCACGATCAGGAGGCCGAGCATCAGGGATCGCTCGTACTTCTTGACGTTCTTCCAGAACTGGGACATGCGCGGCTCCGGAGAGGACCCCTGGGGTCAAACGGGCGAGGATAGCCGACCCTTGCGAGGGCCCGAAACGACGGCCGACCGAAGGAGGCCCCGCAGCGCGGATTCCTGGGGCGGCGGGGCCCGAGTCGGCAGCCAGGGGAGGGACCGGCCCGGAGGCGCGCGTGCGGACCCTACAGGCGGGTCAGGTCCTTGGCGTTGGGCAGGTCCTCGAGGCCGGCCAGGCCGAAGACCTCCAGGAACCGGGCCGTCGTCGCATACAGGAGCGGGCGGCCGGGCTGGTCGCTGCGCCCCGCCACTTTGATCAGGCGGCGCTCGAGCAGGCCGCGGAGGGACTCGCCGCACTGGACCCCGCGGATCCTCTCGATCTCGGCCCGGGCCACCGCCTGGCGGTAGGCGACGATCGACAGCGTCTCGAGCAACGTCTGGGAGAGGCGATCCCCGCTCGGACGGCGCCAGAGCCTGCGGACGTACTCGGCGTACTCGGGCCGCGTCACGACCCGGTGGCCCCCGGCGACGTCCTGGAGCTCGACGGGCAGCTCCGCCGCCCGCCAGCGCGCGCGGATCCCTTCGAGGGCTTCCTTCACGTGGAGCGAGGAGGGCAGTCCGAGGAGGTCCCGGATGCGGTCCGCCGACAGGGACTCTCCGGACGCGAGGAGCAGGGCCTCGATGGCCCCGGACAGGCGCTCAAGGGGGGGCGGACTCACCTTGACGTCGGCGGCCCTGCCCCGGCGCCCGGCGACCTCTTCCCCCGGCTCGGCCCCGCCGTCGGCGGAGGCCGCGTCGGGCGGGGGCGCGGGCGAGTCGCCTCCCCCGTCGCTCGCGGAGCCGTCGGCGGCCGCCGCCGCCTCGCACGGCTCCGGAGCCGTTGCCGCGGCGTCGCCCGCCGGGGCCGGATCGGGATCGGGGGGGGTGGCCGCCCCGGCTCGGGGTCGGGTCGGGGCGTCGGGGTCTTCGGTGCGGTCCGCCATGGCGGGCCCACCCTACCGTCCGGACCCGTCGAGGCGAAGGACGCTCCCGTCGGGTGCGAAGACCGCGACGCCGTGCCGCCGGCGGGCGGCGGTCGCCCACCGCTCGTACTCCGGCTTCGTGACGGGGCTCGTCGCGAGGTCGGCCTCCACGAGCTCGCGCAACGCGACCGCGTCCCCGGGCCAGGGAGCGAGACGCTCGACGATCTTGTAGAGATGCCACTCCCGGCCCTGCGCGGTCGCGACCTCGAGCGGGCCCACGAGCGTGCCGGGCGCCGCCCCGAAGAGCGCGTCCTCCAGGGCGGGGATCGGCAGGTCGCCGCGCCCGAGCGGAGGGAGGACGCCGCCCACGGCCCTCGTCACGTCCTCCGACTCCTGCACGGCCAACAGGGAGAAGTCGGCGCCCCGCTCGACCTTGGCGCGGATCGCCCGCGCACGCTCGAGGTCCTTCGACACGATGAGCCGCGCGAGCACCTGCTCTCGCCCGCGCGACGACAGCCGCACGAGGCGCTGCAGCAGCAGATGGGTCTCGAGCCGCGGACGGAGCACGTCCCGTCGCCACCGCGCGAGGTCGAGGCCGTAGTACGCCTTCACCGATGCCCCGAGGTCGGCCCCTTCGCCGAACCGCGCCCGGAGCTGCTTCGTGCGGGCCGCGACCTCGGCCTCGACCGCCGCGTCGAGCACGGCCGGCGGCACCGCCACCGCGAGCCGTCCCCGCTCGAGCGCGAGGATGCGCTCGTCCACGAGGTGGTCCACCGCCTCGAGCCACGGCTCGCGGAAGCGCGCGTAGAGGAAGTCGGAGAGCTCCCCCTTCGTGATCCGAAGGCCCGAGACGACGGCGACGGGCGCGGGGGGGTCCGTCGGGGGCCCGCCGCTCCCCGACGGCCGGGCCGCGGTGCGGGCGCACGCGCCGAGCGGGGCGCAGGCGACCGCGACGAGCAGCCCGAGGCGGAGGCGCGGGACGGCCGGGGAGGACGCGGCCGCGCGCCGCGTGCCCCGCGGGCGCGCCGGCGTCACGCGGGGCTCGTGCCCGCGAGGGCGCCGCGGAAGTACGCGACGGTGCGCGCGAGGCCCTCGTCGAGGCCCACCCTCGGGCCGCTCCAGCCGAGCCCCAGGATCTTGCGCAGGTCGGGCTCGCGACGGCGGGGGTCGTCGACCATGGGGTCGACGTGCACGATCTTCGACGCGCTGCCGGTGGCCGCGATCACCTTCCGCGCCATCTCGAGCACGGTGATCTCCCCCGGCGCCCCCACGTTCACCGGATCGGCGCCCGCCTTCTCGAGGACCGTCAGGATCCCGGACACGGTGTCGTTGACGAAGCAGAAGGAGCGGGTCTGCGAGCCGTCGCCGTGCACGGTCAGGGGCTTGCCCGTGATCGCCTGGGACAGGAACTCGGGCAGCGCCCGGCCGTCCTGCGTGCGCATGCGCGGGCCGTAGGTGTTGAAGATCCGGACGATGCGCGTGTCGATGGCGTGGACGCGGTGGTAGGCCATCGTCATGGCCTCGGCATAGCGTTTCGCCTCGTCGTAGACGCCGCGCGGGCCGACGCAGTTCACGATCCCGCGGTACGTCTCGGGCTGCGGGTGCACCTCGGGGTCGCCGTACACCTCGCTCGTGCTCGCCAGCAGGAATCGCGCGCCCTTGCTGCGCGCGAGCCCGAGCGCCGCGTGGGTGCCGAGCGCGCCCACCTTCAGGGTCTGGATCGGGAACTCGAGGTAGTCGCGCGGCGAGGCGGGGCTCGCGAAGTGCATGATCACGTCGACCGCGCCCTCGAGGTAGATCCCCTGGCAGACGTCCCGCTGGACGAACTGGAAGTCGCGCCGCCCCTCGACCCCGCGGAGGTTGGCACGGTTGCCCGTGAGGAGGTTGTCCACCACCACGACCTGGTCGCCCCGCGTCAGGAACGCCTCGACGAGGTGCGAGCCGATGAATCCCGCACCGCCCGTGATCACGACGCGCGCCATGGCACCTCCGGTGCCCCGCCCGCCGAGGCCTCCCCACGGTAGCCGCCGGCTCCCTCCGCGTCTGCCCCCCGCGCGGGCGGGGCCTGCGCGGTCCCTCAGGTCGAGAGCATCTCGTCGAGGAAGCGGGTGGAGTAGTCGCCGGAGACGAAGTAGGAGTTGCGCAGCACGCGCCGCAGGAGCGGGATCGTGGTCTTGACGCCCTCGATGACGTACTCGTCGAGCGCCCGGCGCATGCGGAGGATCGCCTCCTCGCGCGTGTCGCCCTTGACGAGAAGCTTCGCGATCATGCTGTCGTAGTTGGGCGGGATCCGGTACCCGGCGCAGGCGTGGGAGTCGACGCGCACCCCGGGCCCGCCGGGCACGACGTAGGTCTCGATGCGGCCCGGGGAGGGGGCGAACGCCCGGTCGGGGTCCTCGGCGTTGACCCGGACCTCGATCGCGTGGCCCGTGATCCGGACGTCGTCCTGCTTGCAGGGCAGGTTCTCCCCCGCGGCGAGGAGGATCTGGGACTTGACGAGGTCGATGCCCGTGAGCAGCTCGGTTACGGGGTGCTCGACCTGGATGCGGGCGTTCACCTCGATGAAGTGGAACTCCTTGCCCTCGAGCAGGAACTCCACGGTGCCCGCCCCGTAGTACCCGACGTCCTTCGCGAGGCGGACGGCGGAGCGCCCCATCTTCTTGCGCAGGTCGGCGTTGACCGCCGGGCTCGGCCCCTCCTCGACCACCTTCTGGTGCCGGCGCTGGATCGAGCAGTCGCGCTCGCCGAGGTAGATCACCTCGCCGCGCTTGTCGCCGAGGATCTGGATCTCGACGTGGCGCGGGCGCTCGAGGTACTTCTCGATGTAGACGCTCGAGTCGCCGAACGCCGCCTCGGCCTCGGACTTCGCCGCCATCATGCTGTTGACCAGCGAGATGTCGTTGTGGGCGACGCGCATGCCGCGACCGCCCCCGCCGCTGACCGCCTTGATCAGGACCGGGTATCCGACGCGACGGGCCACCTCGAGCGCCTGGGCCTCGGAAACGACCGGGCCGTCGCTCCCCTCGACCAGGGGCACGCCGGCCTTCTTCGCGGCCAGCTTCGCCTCGGTCTTGTTGCCCATCCGGCGGATGGCGTCCACGGAGGGGCCGATGAACTCGATGTTGCTCGACCGGCAGACCTCGGCGAAGTGGTCGTTCTCCGACAGGAAGCCGTAGCCGGGGTGGATCGCGTCGACGTTGGCCACCTCGGCCGCGGAGATGATGTTCGGGATGGACAGGTAGGACTTCGCGCTGGGCGCCGGGCCGATGCAGATCGCGTCGTCGGCGAGGCGGAGGTAGGGCGCGTCCGCGTCCGCCTTCGAGTAGACGCAGACCACCTCGACGCCGAGCTCCCGGCAGGCGCGGATGACCCGGAGGGCGATCTCGCCGCGATTGGCGACCAGGATGCGCTTGAACATGGCCCGGAGGACGCCGTGGCGGCGTCAGTCGACCTTGACGCGGAAGAGGGGCTGGTCGTACTCCACCGCCTCGCCGTTCTCGACGAGGACCTCGACGACCTCCCCGCTGACCTCGGCCTTGATCTCGTTCATCACCTTCATGGCCTCGATGATGCAGACGACGCTCTCGACCTTCACCCGGTCCCCCGGGTTCACGTAGGCCGGCGTCTCGGGGCTGGGGGTCCGGTAGAAGGTCCCGACGATGGGCGAGCGGATCTCCACGGTCCCGGGAGGCGGGCCGGTCGGCGTGGCGGGGGCCGCGGGGGCGGCGTTCTGGACGGCGGTGACCGTCGGGAGCGCGTGGGCCGCGAGCGCCGCCGGGGAGAAGCCGGAGACGGCGGGGGCCTTGCGCAGGCGGATCGTGGACCCCTGCTCCTCGATCTCGAGCTCGACGAGGTCGTTCTCGTTCATCAGCTTTACGAGCTTCTTGAGCTCGGCGATGTCCATCGATGACCTCGGCGCCGGGGGAGGGGGAAAGCGGCACTCTAGGCCCGGCACGGGGCCGGATCAAGCCGCGCACGCGAGGTTGTGCCCGCTGGGCGCCGACCGGAGGCGCTCCGGCCTCGGTCCCGGGGCGCGGCTCAGCGCCTGAGCAAGAATTGCTCAGGCTCTGTGTTTCCTTGCTGGTGGGGGAGGCGGACCCTCCCCCACGCCGGCCGCGACACGCGGCCGCCCCCTCCTCGGCAACCGATGGGCGCCGGAAGAGGGCGCGCGTCGACTCTTGCGCACGCCCTCAGACGTCCGAGCCCGTGCGGGTGCGGAGGACGCGCTCCGCGATCTGGACCGCGTTGAGCGCGGCGCCCTTCCGGAGCTGGTCGCCCGTGAGCCACAGGTCCAGCGCGGTCGGGAGCCCCGGGTCGCGCCGGATCCGGCCTACCAGGACGGTGTCCCCCCCTTCCGCGTCGCGGGGAGTGGGGAAGCGCATCGCCTGGGGATCGTCGACGACCTCCACGCCGGGGGCGGCCGCCAGCCAGGCGCGCGCCTCGGCGGGCGAGACCGGCCGCTCGAACTCCACGTTCACGGCCTCGCTGTGCGCGCGTCGGACCGGCACCCGCACGCACGTCGCCGTGACCGCGAGGCTCGGCGTCGAGAGGATGCG
>JAYTCP010000219.1:0-6761 GCA_043736435.1 Planctomycetia bacterium
ACTCCGCCTTAGGGATGAACCCCCAGCCAGGGGTCTCGTACCACGCTTCGCGACCCAGCGGACTGAAGGTGAAGCGCCCCCCCGTCCACCGGAGCCAGAGGCGCGCCCGTTCGGAGAGGGGCATGGCGACGCCGTGAGCCTCGGTGCCGTAGAGGTCGGGCATGCCGAACGGATCCTCGAAGACGTCGTGGGCGAGCCCGTCGCTGACGCGACAACAGTTGCTGTCGAGGTCTAAGAGCCAGTGGGGGAGCGTGCCCGGGTCGCGGTCGAGCGTGTGCATCCGCGGGTCGGTCTCGTGGTGCAGCCAGCGATAGCGTGCGGTGCGCTGCGCCGACCAGAAGTCGGCGCGGGCGCGGGCGTCGCCGCGGAGGGCTTGGTGGCCGAGGCGCTTCCAGACCGGGGTGGAGATCGGGAGCCCGTCGACGAGGGCCTCCGTCTCGGGAGCGAGCGCGCGCACCGTGTCGAAGTCGCCCCGGCGCAGGGCGGCGCGGACCTGGTCCTGCACGACCGCTTCGAAGTCCTTGATCTTGAGCGGAGCGTCGGTGGGCCAGCCTGTCGCGCTCGCGAGCGCGCAGAGCGCCGCATCCCGCTCCTCCGGGCTGGTCCTGGGGTCGTCGGCGAGCTCGCGCAGGAACGCGACGGCATCCGGTCCCCCGACTCGGCCGAGGCGCCAGGGCTCGCGCAGCGGCCTCTTGCCCTTCGGGGACAACGAGCGTTCGAACGCCACCACGAGCGGCGCTCCCTCGCGGTCGGTGAGGCCCACGAGGGTGTTGCTTGCAAATCTTCGGAGCCCGATCTCCTCGCCGGCCGCCCAGCGTCGTAGGAGACGATCCGTTCGGGTCGGATCGGCCGTCCGCAGGAAGGCGACGATGCGAAGGCCGGTCTCGTCTTCCAGGACGTTGGGCCACGTGCCGTCCCGGTCGAAGGAGGGCGCGGCCCCGGGCGCTTCGAAGCCGGTGAGGACCTGTTCGGCGAGGCGCCGCGTCGCACAGCCCGGGAACGTGACGGCGATCCGGCCGCGGAGCACCGGGCCCAGACCACCGTTCACGGGCGACGCCGCGATGGCCGCCTCGAGCCCCAGGAACGCTTCGTCGAGGGGGATCGCGCCGAGCTGGCCTGCCATGTCGAGCCAGTCGTCCTGCATGTCGAACAGGGACGACTCCACCGCGGGGTCGAGCAGGCGGCGGGCGAGCGCCCGCGTCGCCGGCCCGGGCGCGGACGCGACGAGCAGAGGGAGTGCCTCCTCGCTCTGCCCGATCTCCTCGACGAGGCTCGACAGGGCCTCGGGATCGCCCCGACGCGCGAGCGCCGCGAGGGCGATCTTCGACTCCGGGTGATCGTCCACGGTCGCTACGTCTCGGAGGAACGCCTGCGTCTCGAGATCCGAGCATCGTGCCAAGACCCACAGTAGGCCGACGAGGGCCGGAGCAGCCCACCCGGGTCGGGCGAGCCCGGCCTCACGGAACGCACGGTCCGCGCTGGCCGCCTTCAGCAGGAGGGGGACGTCCGCGGGCGTCGGGTCGAGGTCGCGGAGGGCCCAGAGCATGGGGCGGTCGGGGGGGGCCTCGTGGTGCTCGAGGAAGTCATGCACGTAGGCACGCGCGGCGGCGCCGGGCGCATCGCCCGGATCCCGGCGGAGCCACGTGCTCGCGCGCTCGCGGAGGTATGCCGCCGTGCGGTCGAAGGGCATCCACAGATCAAAGGTGCCCCGCCGCGCGTCGGGCTCCTCGACCCGTTCGAACCACAGGAGCGCCGGGATCGTGTCGGCCCGCGAGATCCGGTGGAAGTTGCCGTAGATCTCCGACGTGTCGGGATCGGTCACGCGGGCTCGCATCACGTACATCATGCAGGCCGGCAGCTCCGCGCTCCCGATGATCGTACGTAGCGCGCCGAAGTCGCCGGGCCAGCCCGGGCGCAGGCCCGTGGGCAGCAGCAGCTCCATCACGCGCTCCGCGTCGCGGACGTCGAGCTCCTTCTCGTCGAGCGCTCCCGCGGCTCGCACCGCGATCGCGGGGTCCTTCGAGTGGATCGCGCGACGCAGCAGCGCGGCTGCGGGGGCGCGGACGGCGGGTGGAGTGTCCTTCGCGGGGATCGCGATCGCCGCGTCCAGCTCGGATGACGACGGGAACGGCCCCGCGTCGCCCGCATCCAAGACGGGAAGACGCACCTCGAACGGCACCTGATCGACGTGGGCCGCTTCGCCGAGCGCCCACCCCAGCGCAAGGGTCGCGTACGCGCGCACGCGGGCGCGAGGGTCGGCGAGGGCGCCGAGCATCGCCTCGGAGAGCCCCGTGCGGCCGAGTGCGAGCGCGACGTGGTTGATAACGCAGAGTCGATCGTCGCCGAGAGCCCTGCAGAGCGCCGGGATGGCGTCCCGCGCCGCGCCGCCGATGGGCCGCAGGCAGCGGGCCGCCGTCTCGCGAACATTCACGTCGTCGTGGGCGAGCAGCCCCGCGAGCACGGGGACGGCGGCGGCGCCGTCCGTGCCGAGGGTCTCGAAGATCGTCGGGGCGTAGTGCAGTGCGCCGTAGTGCGCCGTCGCGACCTGTTGCGCCGTGGGCAGCGCCGCGGCCGCACCCATGCGCGCCAGCGCGGTGTGCGCTGCGTCGGAGAGAGCCAGCACGGGATCGCGGAGGAACGGCGCCACGATCTCCGGGTGCGCGCGCCGCCGGCCGAGGCTGCGCACCGCCGCGAGCTGCACCTGCCATCGCGGATCGCGCGCGGCTTCGAGCAGCGCCGCGTCGGCGTCGCCGACGGCGTGGCCGAGGCCCATGGCCGCCGCGACGCGCACGTCGCGCTCGGGATCGCGCACGAGCGGCGCGAGGTGTGCCGCGTCCTCACCGCGTCGTCCGACCTCGAGGGCGGCGTCGATGCGATCGAAGACGGACGCGCTGCGCAAGGCCGTGGGGTCGAACGGGGGGGGCGCGGGGGGCCGGGCCGGGGGCGCGAGCGGCGCGACGGGCTCCGAGGGCGGGACGGGGGCCGGGCTGGGGGGAGATTCTTCGGCCTGCTCGCGGAGGTAGCGCTCCTCGGAGAGGAATCTGCGCTTCGCATCCACGTGCTTCTGCTGCTGCTCGTCGAGCACGAGCTGGCCGATCGCCGCCTCCCCGGCCGTTCCCGCTCGGAACAGCGCGTCGACGCACGCTTCCCATCGGTCCCGGCGAGCGAATCCCTCCACAAGGGCCGGCACGGCGGCCTCCGCGTCGTCCGGGCGGAGCGTCACGAGGGCGAGGGCGGCTTCGAGGCGCTCGTCGAGCGACTCGGCCTTCAGCGAAGGCAGCAGCGCATCCATCAGGGGCTTCCCCGCCGGCAGACCGAGCCTCCGCGTCGATGCGATCGCCTCGACGCGCAGCTCCATCTCCTCGGAGGCGAGCGCTCTCCGCAGCAGCGGCACGGCCGCCCCCGCGAGGCCCGACGAGGCCCAGGTGGCCGAGACTTTCTGCTCGAGGGTCCCCTTCGCGATCGCCTCGTCGAGCACGGGCGCCGCTGCTGCGCCCGCCTTCCGGCACCACCACGCGGCCTCCTGGCGCACGCACCACTCCGGATCGCGGAGGGGGCCCGCGAACACGGTGGGCGCCTCGCCCGCCTTGCCGAGGGCCTGCGTGGCCGCGTAGCGCACGCCGCGGTCGGGGTCGCTGAGGCCCTTGCGCAGCGCCTCGATCGCCGCCGCCCGCAGGTCCTTCGGTGGCTCGGCCCGGGCCAGGGGCACCACGCCGACGAGCACGGAGAGGAGCGCGAGGATCCGGGTCGCCGTCCGACGCATGGGGAGAGCCTACCCCCCGATGAAGCCTTCGATCGCGTCCGCGAGGCCTTCGGCGTCGAGGTGGAACCGGTTGAAGCCGGCGCCCACGGCCGCCCCGTCCGGGAGCACGGCCTTCCAGCGCGAGAGGAGAGCGCCCCGCGAGGTCAGCACGGCGCCGTCCCGCACCATGCGGACGCCGGGGGCGCGGGCCTGACACATCGCGATCCAAGCGGCGATCGCCGGGCGCCCGGCGAGGTCGGCGTACGTGTCCCGGAAGGTCCCCGCCGGTGCCGTGACGCTCGCGAGGAGGGCATCCCGGCGCGTCGGATCGGCTTCGGCCCAGGCCGCGAGCCATGCGTCTGCGAGCGCCTCGGGCGTCCCGACGGCGGGCACGCACGTCGCCGTGCCCGCGAGCGCGGCCGCGTAGGCGTGCCATCCGCCCTCGTGGTGGCCCCGCTCCTCGTCGGTCGGGAACCCGGAGTGGACGAGGACCACGCGCGTCCCCGTCTTCGACGGCGCGAGCGAGATCGACACGCGCGTCGAGCCCGGCGGCATGGAGGCGCTCTGCTTACCCTCCGCCACGCCCCACGTGAACGCGAGCCTCCGGCCGGGCACGACCTCGACCACCGCTCCCTCGACGCGGGTCCTCCAGCGCTCGAAGTGGATCCGCACCGGCGTCCCGACCACGGGCTCGAGCTCCACGCGCGCCGACAGCCAGCGCGCGAGCAGGTCGCCCTCGGTCACGCACCGCCACACGGTGGCCGGCTTCGCGGCGATCTCGACGGACACCTCAACGGACCGGTCGACGGCGTCGGGCACGGCGCTCCTCCCGTTCGGCGACGGCCTTCAGGCGCAGCAGGGCCGGGCCCCACATCGCCTCGAGCGCGTCCGCGAGAGGGCCGAACGCCTCCCGACGCGCGACGTAGTACCGATGGCGTCCGTCCTTGCGAACGGCCACGAGCCCGGCCTCGCGCAGCACGCGCAGGTGCTGCGAGACCGCCCCGAACGTCACGGGCATCGCGGCCGCGATGTCGCCGGCGCTCCGTTCGCCGTGCCAAACGAGGCGCAGGATCTCCGCGCGACGGGGCTCGGCGACGATGGCGAGGGCGGCGGACACGATCGCAATAGTTTAGCGTAGGCTAAAGCGTAGGCAAGTGCTCCCCCCTCCTCCTCGGAAGGACCGAGGCCCCCGCGACGCAGGGGCCTCGCGCTCGGCGACCCCCCCCGGATAGGATCCCGCTAGATGCTTGGCCCCCGCCCCCTCCCGGCCCGCCGACGCGCAGCCCGGGTGCGGGCCCGGGGGTGGGTGGCGGCCGCGGCCCTGATGGCCGGGCTGCCGGGCCGTACCGCGGCACGCGCGGACGAGCCGCCCGCGGCACCCGTGCCGCCCGTGCCGCCCGCGCCGCCCGTCGATCCGAAGAAGGCGCGCGCCGACTTCGACGCGGTGCAGACGGCGTTCGTCGAGCGCGTGAACGCGGCGATCGACGCGGGGCAGAAGCACCTGCTCGACACGCAGGGCACGGACGGCGACTGGACCGATCGCAAGGCGGGCGACGCGATCCCGCCGGACGCGTACGGCGAGCTGGCGCTCGTGCTGACGGCGCTCGCGAAGACCGGCGTCAAGCCCACCCACCCGAAGATGCAGCTTGGGCGGAAGCTCCTGGGCCAGCTCATCGTCGAGCGGCGGGGGTTCCAGCGGTTCAGCGGCACGCTGCCGGGCCATCGGACGTACGCGGCCGCGTGCGTGGCGATGCTCTACGACGCACTGTACGTCGAGCACCCGCATCGCGGGCCGGACGGGAGGATGGCGCCAGCGAAGCTCCGGGACGGGCTGCCGAAGGACGAGCGCGACCAGCTGAGGGACATCGTCACGTTCTTCACGGGGACCCAGCGGGCGCACCTCTGGCGCTACCCGGGCCCGCCCAAGGAGGACGAGGACCTCTCCGCGACGCAGTACGCGCTGCTGGGGCTCGTCACGGCCGGGCGCGTGGGCCTGCATGCGCCGCCCGCCCTGTACCGGCGTGCGCTGACGCAGCTGCTCGCGTGGCAGGAGAAGCCCGGAGCCGCGCCCGAGGAGCTCGTGCCCCTCTACTTCGAGAATCCGACGTGGGACCCGACCGACCGGTACCCCCGCTACGCGCCGGGGGCCAAGTTCCCCGCGCGCGGGTGGTCGTACCTGGGCAAGGGCAAGGTGACCGGCAGCATGACGTGCGCGGGCGTCGCGTGCCTCGCGATCGTCAAGGACCGGCTCAAGCAGCCGGGCCTGAAGCCACCCCATGCGCTCGCGAAGGAGGAGGAGAAGGCGGTCGATCGCGCGATGAACTGCGGCCTCGCGTGGCTCTCGAAGAACTTCACCGTGACGGAGAACCCAGGCGACGGGGCGGGCTGGCACTACTACTACCTCTACGGCATGGAGCGCGCCGCGTCGCTGATCGGGCTCGGGAACATCGGGCCGCACGACTGGTACCGCGAGGCCGCGACGTGGCTCATGGGCCAGCAGAAGCCCGACGGCTCGTGGCCCCCGAGCGGCGAGAAGGCGAAGGACGGGCCGCGTCAGTCCGCGTTCGCGCTGCTGGTCCTCGAGCGCGCGACGGTCCCCACGGCGTACGGCCCGCCGCCCACCACCGGTGGCGTCGAGGACGAGCCGAAGGTGAACGGGGAGCCGGCGCCACCGGTCGCGCCGCCGGCCGGCGAGGATCCGCCGCCGAAGTGAGGATGGGGGGGGCCGCCCCCTACTTCCTCGCTTCGACCGCCGCGGCCTTCGCGTTCGCGTCCGCCGAGAGCGCCGCGAGGAGCGCGTCCCACGCGAGGGCGGAGGCCTTGCCGGCGGCGTACGCCTTCCCCACGGCCCGTGCGAGCTCGACGCGGGCGACGCCCGGGTCCTGGGGGACGCGATCGGACGTCTCGACCTTGGGCCCCGCCGCGACCACGCGCGCGACCACGACCTTGTCGAGGACCTCGGGTGCGTGCGCGCCCCCGAGGGTCGCCCACGCCGTCACGAGAGTCGCGAGGGTGCGCA
>JAYTCP010000220.1:0-6732 GCA_043736435.1 Planctomycetia bacterium
GAGTACAGCGCGGACATCACGACGGCGAACGCGACGGCCACGGCGTCGGCGGCGGGCAATAACCTCGTCCTCGCGTCGAAGTACGCGGGCACGGCGGGCAACGGCAAGCCCGCATCCTCGACGTGCGTGGCGCTCCCCGCCACGGCGTTCACGGGTGGCGTGGATGGGGCGACGGCGGACCAAGTGCTGATCGGCTCAACGGTCCAGGCGTCCTACCAGAATCTCGCGGACGCGATCAACCTGACGGGATCGCCGGGGATCCAGTACGGCGACCCCACGACGATCAACCTCCACGTCGCGGGCACGATCGCCACGGGCTACGTCATCTGGCGGAGCCTGGAATCGGGCACGACCGGGACGGGCCGAACGCTCGCTACGAACAACACGGGCGCCACGATCAAGGACGAGTGGAACGACAAGACGCTGACCGCGCTCTACGGAGGGCGGGCTGCTCCGCCGTTCGCCGTGCCGAGCGGGTCCCGACCCGACAACGCCGACCTGCGCTTCATGGTCGGTGGATGGGTGACGTAGATGGCCGCCCCCGCCGTGACCGCTGGCATCTTCTACGGAGTCGCGTCTGACGCCGGCCTCGTCTCGGGCGCGCTCACCGACGCGGAACTCAACGAACTGTCGTCCTCTCCCCCCGTCGTCTCGACCGCCGACATCGGCTGGTATCGAGCGGCGGCGAGGGTGAACGTCGCGGTCAAGAGCGACCGGCAGTCGGCGTTCCCCGCCCCTCGCGCGCTCGCCACGGGCGCGGCGGGCCAGCGCCTTCCCGTAGGCATCGCGGGGCACCGATTCTCGGTCATGATGGAGAGCGTCGTCGCGGGGCGACCGTGGGCGCTCGACAGGCTTCGCTTCGACGGGGAGATCAAGGAAGGGCGCGAGGCGGGGCGTGAGTACCTGGTCGACCTGCCCGGCCTCAAGGGTGGCATGGACCATAGCAAGCCTCCCACCAAGATCGACTTGATGAAGGCGAGCGACCTCAAGAACATCTCCTACCAGGGCGGCACGGCCCGCTCGCGTCGCGGCTTCAAGGTCGTCAACAACGCCTCGACGGGCGTGTCGAACAAACCGTCGGCGTACTACGACGCGACGAATGCCGCGGGCGACACCTACCACCTCGTGATGATCGCGGGGACGCTGTACACGATCGACAACGGCGAGCTGATCTCGGTCGATACCGGCTGGCCAGAGGACGAACTGCCCACCGTCGCCACGATCGGGCTCAAGACGTTCCTCGCCACCAAGTCGCGCGTGCGCGTGTTCATGGAGGGCACGGTCTACGCCCCCGGGATCACGGCGCCGACGACCGGACCGGTCTTCGTCTCCTCGACCCCTAACATCACGAACGGCGTGGTTGCGCTCACCCCTGGCTACGAGTACGCCTACACGTTCTACGACGGGACGCGGCTCACCGAGAGTGGGCCGTCGGACTCGATCCTCGTCGTCCTGCCGCCCGGGAGCAGCGCGTCGTCGATCGCGCTCTCCATCGCCATCTCGGCGGCGAGCGGCGTCTCGGATCGCTATGTCTACCGCCGCAAGGTGGGGACGGACACCTGGTTCAAGGTCGGCGCGGTAGGCAACAACACCACCACGTCTTTCACAGACAGTGCCGAAGTACCGCCCGACCTTACCGCCACGCTGGAGTCTCCCGCCGGGGAATTCGTCACCGCCGACTTCCCCGAGGGGAGCGCTGTGGGCGAGGTCGAGGGGCGCCTGCTCGTGTGGGGCGACTCGGACGACCGCCGCCTCGTCCGCGTCTCCGAGGTCGGTGACGGGGAGCGGTGGCACTCACTCAACGAGGTCACGACGGGCGGCGACATGCGGGCGGCGCTGACGCAGGAGGGTCGCCTGATCCTCGCCACCGACCGAACGATCGAGGTCATCGAAGGCGACTGGGTGCGCGGCAGCGCCGGGGCGCTTGGGATCACGCGGCGGGTCATCGACACATCCAAGGGATGCTTCGGCCCGTTCGCGGCGGCGGTCGGCCGGGGTCGCGCGTTCATCGCGGGACCGGACGGCATCCACGTCGTCGGCAACGGGTTCGTCGAGAAGGACACGCTCGACACGATCTCGGATGAGGTCCAGCGCATCGTGGCGTCGGCGGTCGACACGGCCGGTAGCGGCGTCGTGATGGAGTTCGACTACATCTCCCAGGAGTTGTGGATCTGCCTGTCGCAAGCGACCCAGGACTCGACCGACCCCAAGAACCGCGTCGTGCTCACGATCAACCTGGAGAGCGGGGCGTGGTCCAAGCACGACCACGCGCTATCGTTCGTACGAAAGGTGACGGACGGGACGATCGGGCCGCGGCTGTTCGGGTGCGACTACTTCGGCAACATCTTGGAACTCGATGCCTACAACGGCGACGGCCTCCAGGGCAACGAGGCGTGGATCCCAGCGACCACCACGATCACGTCGTTCTCCGCCACGGCAAAGACGATCACGAAGACCGGGGCATCCTTCCCCGCCACGCTGCGAGGGGTGGCGCTGGTGCTGGTCGATGCGTCGTCGTCGGTGCGCGAGAGGGTGACGATCCTGTCGGCCAGCGGCGACGCGCTGACGGTGGACGCGATCCCGTCGTGGCTGGCGAACAGCGACGGGTTCCACGTCGGCGGCATCCACGCGCTCGTCGTGACAAAGGAGTTCGACGCGGGGCGGCCGACCGAGAAGATGCTGCGCGACCTGGAACTGAGCCTGCCTGACTGTACGACCGGGCGGTACTGATGGCCGACCCCGCCAACGACTTCATCGGGACGGGCCGGTTCGCCTTCAACAACCCGGCCGCGAACCGACGCGAACTCATCAACGGCGGGGATCTCCTCAAGGACCGGAGCGTCCCGCCCAAGAAGCTCGCCCGCGAGACGTTCCCTCCCGACATCCGGCCGGGCCCGTCCGGGGAGAAGCCGTCCTTCCACGACGAGCCCGGGAAGGACGCCCACGAGAAGGGGGTTCCCAGGTCGGTTGGCGACCCGTCTCGCCTCGCCCGAGTGGCGCGGGACGACCACAACCACGACTTCACCTACCACCGGGTCGGGATGACGCAGGTCATCCAGGCGGCGCCGTCGGACTACACGGCCCCGTTCTACGACGCCGGGGAGGGGCCCCACCCCGCAGCGACCCCGGACGAGCCCCACAAGCGCATCGCTAACTGGTCGGTCTACCCCGACTACGCCGACCGGATCAAGGGTGGGCCGATTGAGGTCTGGACCGAGACGTCGCTCGACGGGGGCGCGACCTACGGGGAGCCCGTCCTTCGGGCCGTGGCGCCCCCAGGAGCGATCAGCGCCGAGTACGAGGACCGGGACGTCGACTGGGACCCGAACACCTACGTCCAGGTCCCGGTGGTCCGCGTCTACGTCAAGCCGGTGAACCACGACAAGAGCCCGATCCTCAAGGTCCCTCGGGCGGGGGTGGACGGGAAACTCGACCCGGACTGGCTGCCCTCGAGCGCCACGGCCGGGCGCTTCCTCGGGCGCACGGTCGTCACAGCGACCGGGACGTTCACGACGGGGGCGAGCACTACGAAGATCCGGGTGCGCGTCTACGCGGCCGGTGGCGGTGGCGGTGGGGCCGCGTCTGCTGTCGTGTCGGCCGCCGCGGCGGGCGGCGGCGGGGCCGGGGCGTTTGCCGAGAAGGACTTCACCGTCACACCCTCGACTGGCTACGCGGTCGTCGTGGGCGCGGCTGGGGCGGCTGGGGCGAACACGGGCGGCAACGGTGGCGACGGCGGGCTTTCCTCGATTGTGGTCGGCGCGACCACGGTTTCAGCTCCCGGCGGGATCGGCGGTGCCGGTGACTCCGCAGGTACGTCCTTGACGGCCACCAGGGGCGGGCCGACTTCCCCTGTCGCGACGGGCGGCGACCTCAACTCGGCTGGCGCGCCGGGCGACTACGGCACCCGCATCTCGGGCATCCTCGGCGCGTCGGGCAACGGCGGGTCGGGCCCTGTCGGCGCCGGCGGCGGCGGGCTGACCACGGGCGGGGCTGGCATCGTAGGCTTTGGCTACGGCGCAGGCGGCGGCGGCGCCCTCGTCCTCAACGGCGGGACCGCGCAGGTGGGCGGCGCTGGCGCGGCAGGTGTAATATGCGTGGACGAATTTTCGTAGGGTAGAGTCTTCGGCAGGAGCAACCATCGTGAACGGCTCCGCTGTCCCTGCGGCCTCCATCAAGGAGGTGTGACATCCCCTTCCCGTTTTTGGAAGTGGCCGGCCTCGGCGCCGGGATCGTCGGCGGGATCTTCGAGGCGAAGGCCGCGAAAAAGCGGTTCAACGCCATGAAGGCCGCGGCGCAGCGGCTCCAGGCGAAGCAGGACAACGACTTCAACACGGGGCTCCTCGGGCTCCGCGGCGCGCAGGGTGCGTGGGAGAACGACCCCGCGCAGGCCAAGATCCGCGCGATGTGGGAGCAGCGCCTCGCCAACCCCGACGTCGTGAGCCAAGGCGACCTCTCCAACTACAAGCAGCAGGCGCTCTCCTCGGCTGGATCCGAGTCGGCCGGGGCGATCACGGCTGCCCGCGAGCAGGCGCAGCGGTCGGGCCTCGGCGGGTCCCGTGCTGGCATGGCGGGCGAGCGGTCGATCCGTGCGGGCGCGTTCGGGCGCGCGGCGGGCATCTCGACCGGGCTGGACATGGAGGCGGGCAAGGCGAACCGCGCCGCGCAGGAGCAGGTGCGGCAGGGCTACACCGACTACAGCGACGGGCAGAACTCGACCCGCATGAACTTCGCGCAGGCCATCGCATCCTTGATCGGTTCAAGGACGTACGGAGAATCGTCGCTTCTGGCGAACATGTAGGAGCCTGACGATGGCTTTCGCCAGCGGAGCGCCCCTGCCCGGGTCGGTCTGGAATGACTACCGCGTCGGCACCTCGATGGCGGGCGACATCGCGCGCCTGATCGGTGGCGGGCTCACGAACATCGGCGGCATCCAGCGCCAGATGGACAAGGAGGCGAAGGACCGCGCCTTCCGCGAGGCGGAGGCGGCGCGGCAGGGCTCCCAGTTCGACCGGCAACTCGCGCAGAGCGACCGGCACTTCAACGTCGGGCAAGAGGACAAGTACAAGATCGCCTCGCTCAAGCAGGCGCAGGGCGGGTGGGACATCGACCCCGACACGGGCGAGCCGGTGTGGGCAGGCGGGGAGGCGGCGACTGGTCCCGTGCCCATGAGTTCGGTCCCGCAGGCGAAGCGTGCGGGCGCCGCTGTCATGGCGGAGGCGCCGCCCGCTCCCGTTCTCCCGCCGAGCGTCGTCCCCGGGACGCCGGGTCGCTTCATCGGAGACGTGTGGTCCCCTGGGTTCGACGGGGCTCCGCCCCCCGCCACGATGCTCGCTGTGGGCTCCCGCGCTGTCCCCCTCGCGGTCCGCAAGGCAAGCGACGCAGCCAAGAACCGCATCTCGGACAACTCCCGCGCCGACGAGAGCCTCGGCATCTCGCGCGAGCACCTCGCCCTTTCGCGGGACACGCAGGCGCGGCAGATTGCCGAGGCGCAGGCCAAGCGGGACGCGGCCGAGGCGGAACTCAACGACCTCAACGCCTCTCTCGAACGCGAGGGTGCGCTGCCGCAGAACACACGCCTCGCGGGGGGCGACGCGATGCGGGAAGCGACCGGCATGGGCGGCGGGCTCCTGTCGCGCCCCGCCCCTACGGTCGGCGGGATGTCTGTCACGCCGTACGCTTCGGCCGACGTGGCGAAGATGGCGCTGACCGACGTGTTCTCGCGGCGACGGGCGGAGGAGGGCGGGGAGCGCACGGCGGCTCGGCAGGAGGACCGGCAGGTGTTCACGCGGGAGCAGTTCCAGGCGCGGCAGGCTGCGTCGAACGCCAAGAACACGGAGCGCATGGAGATGGCCCGTCTCGCGCTGGAAGGCAAGGTCGGGGTCGAACTCGTCAAGGCCGAGATCGACAAGGTGAAGTTCGACATCAACCGCCTGCTCGACGAGACGCCTCCGTTCAATCGGGACAAGTTGAGCAGCGACCCCGAGTACAAGGCGCTGCTCGGTCAGCACGCCGAACTCGTGAAGTCGCTGACCGGCCCCAACGGCAAGATCGCAGCGAAGGTGCCGCCCGCTGCTGCTCCGGTAGCGCCTGCCGCCAGCCCTGGTCGCGCCGTCTACGAAAAGATGCCCAAGTCCTTCGCGTCGAAGGCCGAGGCGGTCGCGTGGTTCGACGCCAACACGAGTGACCTCCAGCCCGACGAGAAGGCTGCGCTCGAGGAAATCGCCGTGCGGCGTGTGAAGACGGGAAGGTAGGCGATGAACGAAGCCATGCGAAGACTGGCCGACCTCCCCGACGACCCGCCCGCCCGCAAGAAGCGCCGCGTCCAGGCGGCCGACATCGTGGCAGTCGTCAACGCCGTGTCGAAGGGGATGCCGTGCGAGAGCGCGGTGAACATCCTGGTCGAGCTCGGCCTGGACGACGCCGCCGCGCGCAAGATGTGCGATCCCGCGAAGGCGTCGTACGAGGGCGCGTCGAAGCCGGTGGCCCCGATCCACCACGTCCACATCCCCAAGGAGTCGATCCGCGTCGATGTGACGCAGGCTGCTCCGCCCGCTGCCGCCCCGCCCGTGGTGAACGTGGCGCCCGCGCAAGTCATCATGCCGCCCGAGCGTGAGCCCAAGGCGTTTGTCCACAAGGTCTTCCGCAACAACCAGGGCCGCATCGAGCGCATCGTCTCGACGGAAGCCGAGTAGATGCCCTCCCCCCACCCCCCTTCGGAGCCGCGCTGATGGC
>JAYTCP010000221.1:0-6323 GCA_043736435.1 Planctomycetia bacterium
CGAGCTCGGCGGCGGCAGCCTCACGGCGCTCCCGATCATCGAGACGCAGGAGGGCGAGGTCTCGGCCTACATCCCGACGAACGTGATCTCGATCACGGACGGCCAGATCTACCTGGTGCCCGATCTGTTCCGCGCCAACGTGCGCCCCGCCATCGACATCGGCATCTCGGTGTCCCGCGTCGGCGGCTCGGCCCAGGTGAAGGCCATGAAGGCGAAGACGGTGGCCGGCGGCCTGCGCCTCAACCTCGCCGCCTTCCGCGAGCTCGAGGCGTTCGCCCAGCTCGGCACGGAGCTCGACAAGACCACCCAGGCCCAGATCGACCGCGGCCGCCGCATGGTCGAGCTCCTGAAGCAGCCCCAGTTCAAGCCGATGCACGTGATCGACCAGGTCATCGTGATCTACGCCGGCGCGAACGGCTTCGTCGACGCCGTCCCCGTGGAGAAGGTCCGCGAGTGGGAGGGCCGCCTCCTCACCTACGTCCACCAGAACCAGCAGCAGTTCTGGGACGCGCTCGCGACGAAGAAGGAGCTCACGAAGGACATCGAGGCGGAGCTGCGCCGCGTGCTCTCGCAGTTCAACGAGGCCTACCTCGCGGGCAAGGCGCCCGATCCGCGCTGAGCCCATGACACGCCGCCCTTCCTCCTCTCTGGCCCCCCTCGTGACGGTCTCGCGCCGCCGGCCCCCGGCCGGCCTCGGCGCCGGGAGGCCCCATGCCTAAGCCGCGCGCCATCCTCAAGCGCAAGAAGGCGGTGCAGAACATCGCCAAGATCACGAAGACGATGCAGATGATCGCGACGGCGCGGTTCAAGAAGGCCTTCGACCGCGCCGTGGCCGCCCGTCCCTACACCGACCGGCTGGGCGAGCTCGTCGCCCGGCTGTCGGCCGAGGCCGGCGAGTTCCGTCATCCGCTCCTCGAGAAGCGCGAGCCCAGGAAGGTCGCCATGATCGCGGTGGCGAGCAACCGCGGCCTGTGCGGCGGCTACAACTCCGGCGTGCTTCGCCAGGCGGTGATCGCCCGGCGCGAGGCCGTCGCGCAGGGCCGCGAGGTCCGCCTCCTCGTCGCGGGCCGCAAGCTAGCGGGCGCCTTCAAGTTCCAGGGCGTGCCCATGGAGGCGTCCTTCACGCAATTCGAGGACAAGCCCACGTACGCCCAGGTGAACGAGGTCGCCGGCCCGCTCGTCGACGCGTACGCGCGCGGCGAGATCGACGAGGTCCTCGTTGCCTACACGAAGTTCGAGTCCACGAGCCGGCAGCGGCCCGTGGTCGAGCGCGTGCTGCCGTTCACGGTCGCGGCCCGGTCCGCTGCTTCCCAGGGGGGCGCCGGGGCGGCGAAGACGGGGCCCGACCGCGACTGGATCTTCGACCCCGACGCCGCCACGATCCTGACCGACCTCATCCCCAGGACGGTCCGCCTGCGCATCTTCCAGGCCTTCCTCGACGCGGCGGTCTCCGAGCAGGTCGCCCGCATGACCGCCATGAAGAGCGCCACCGACAACGCCCAGGACATGATCAAGGCGCTGGGCCGCCTCTTCAACCGCAGCCGCCAGTCGCAGATCACCACGGAGCTCACCGAGATCATGGGCGGCGCCGCCGCGCTCGAGTGACCCACGGGCTCCGTTTTTCCCGGGGGTGAACCCCCCGCGCCCCCCCACCCGACTCTCCCGCCCCCGACGCCGATCCCCCGTCCCCTGCTCGCGCGCGCACACCCCGTCCCTCCCGCTTGAAGGCAACCTCATGAACACCCTCGGCAAGATCACGCAGGTCATCGGGTCCACGTTCGACGCGGAGTTCCCCGAGGAGTCCCTGCCGCGCATCTACAACGCCCTCGAGCTCGAGATCGTCCGCCGGGACGGCAAGCAACGCCTCGTCGGCGAGGTCCAGCAGCACCTCGGGGGCGGACGCATCCGCGCCGTGGCGCTCGGCTCGACCGACGGCATGGTCCGGGGCCAGCACGTGGTGGACACGGGCGCGCCCGTGACCGTCCCGGTCGGCGAGGGCTGCCTCGGGCGCGTGTTCAACGTGATCGGCGAGACGATCGACAAGCTCGGCCCGTCCAAGGCCACCGAGCGGTCCCCCATCCACCGGGCCCCGCCCGCGTTCGACGTCCTCGAGTCGAAGACCGAGGTGTTCGAGACGGGCATCAAGGTCATCGACCTGCTCACCCCGTACGCCCGCGGCGGCAAGACCGGCCTCTTCGGGGGCGCCGGCGTCGGCAAGACGGTCATCATCCAGGAGCTCATCGCCCGCATCGCCCGCTTCCACAGCGGCTTCTCGGTGTTCGCCGGCGTGGGCGAGCGCACGCGCGAGGGCAACGACCTCTGGCTCGAGATGAAGGAGACGAAGGTCGGCAGCACGGGCAAGTCCGTGCTCGACCAGACCGTCATGGTGTTCGGCCAGATGAACGAGCCGCCCTGCGCCCGCCTCCGCGTCGCGCTGACCGCCCTCACCATGGCCGAGCACTTCCGCGACTCGAAGGGCACGGACGTGCTCCTCTTCGTGGACAACATCTTCCGCTTCACGCAGGCCGGCTCGGAGGTCTCGGCCCTCCTCGGCCGCATGCCGTCCGCCGTCGGCTACCAGCCCACGCTCGGCACCGAGATGGGCGAGCTCCAGGAGCGCATCACCTCGACGAAGCGCGGGGCCATCACGTCGATCCAGGCCATCTACGTGCCGGCCGACGACTACACCGACCCGGCCCCGGCGACGACGTTCACGCACCTCGACGCGTTCACGGCCCTCAACCGCTCGATCGCCGAGAAGGGCATCTACCCCGCCGTCGATCCCCTCGAGTCGCGCTCGCGCCTGATGGACCCCCAGTACGTCGGCCAGGAGCACTACGAGGTGGCGCAGAACGTGATCCGCATCCTGCAGCGCTACAAGGAGCTCCAGGACATCATCGCCATCCTCGGCGTCGACGAGCTCTCCGAGTCGGACAAGGTGCTCGTCGGCCGCGCCCGCAAGATCGAGCGCTTCTTCTCGCAGCCGTTCTTCGTGGCCGAGGTGTTCACCGGCAAGGCCGGCAACAACACCCCGCTCAAGGAGACGATCCGCTCGTTCCGGGAGCTGTGCGAGGGCAAGTGGGACCACCTCCCCGAGTCGGCGTTCATGTACGTCGGCGTGATCGAAGAGGCAGCCGAGCAGGCCGAGAAGATGAAGGCGGCGCTCTGACCATGGCCGACCACGCCACCTCCGACGGCGCGAAGGCGCTCACCGTCCGGATCGTCACGCCGGAGGCCATGGTCTTCGACGGCCGAGCCGAGGTCGTCGTGGTCCCGAGCCACGACGGCGAGACGGCGTTCCTCAAGGGTCACGCCGCCTTCGTCGGGCTCCTCGGCTCCGGCGAGCTCCGCTTCGAGACCCAGGCGGGCACGGAGCACCACTTCCTCCAGGGAGGCGTGGTGCAGGTGGTGGACGACGTCGTCACCGTCCTCGCCGAGAGCGTCATCCCGGTGAGCGCGCTGCGCGCGGACAAGGCGCAGGCCGACGTCGAGGAGGCGAACCGGATGCCCGGGCTGACCGACGAGCAGCACGATCGGCGCACCCTCGCCCTGCGCGCCGCCCGCGTGAAGCTCCGCCTCGCCACGAAGGCAGCCGGCGGGGCCCCCGCGGCCCACTGACCCCGATCCCTACTTCGCGGGCCGCGGCCCGAAGGGATTCGACTTCGGGGGCGGCGGGGCCGCCGGGGCCGGCACCGTCTCCTCGAGCCAGCGCACGAACCGCGCCTCGAGCCCCTCGACCGTGAGCGTGAGGCTGCCCTCGACCGCCGCGTCCACGGGGCCCTTCGGGAACGCCCGCAGGAGAGGCGCCACCTGCCCTGGCCGCGCCTCGAACATGTACGTGGCGAGGGCGAAGGCGTAGATCAGGTCCTCCGCGGTCATCGCGTTCACGTCCTTGCCGAGCGCGAGCCGCAGCTCGGGGCGGATGCCCTTCCCGACGAGCCCGCGCGCCTCCGCGAGCCACTCGGAGTCCTGCGCCTGGATGCGGCCTTGGAGCCCCTCGTCCCGCGGCCCGGGGCCCCCGTACTCGCCTTTGCGCACGGTGAAGGTGCGGTGCGCGCCGGTCAGGCGCGTGGTCATCCAGACGCCGACGCCCTCGAAGAGGAAGCCGTGGACGGGGGTGACCTCGAAGCCTCCGTTGAGCATCCCCGACACCACGACTCGGGGCACCCACTCGATCCGCGTGTCGTCGTCGTTCGGGTAGACGAGCACGTGAGGACCGTTGGGCATCCAGTAGCAGGACAGCTTGCGGGCCATCCCCCGCTGGGCGTCCTCGAGGAGCGGGGTCTCGTCGAGGAACGCGTACGCGTCGACGGGCAGGGCGTACAGGAAGAAGGTGAGCCCGGCGATGTCGGGGACCTCCTGCCCGAGGAGCCTCGTGAACTCCTGTCGCGCCGCCTGCCCCAGGCGGACCGCGCGGAGGACCAGGGCGGACGAGAGGCTCGAGGGGCCGTGGATGCGCAGGTCGATGGTCGCGTACGAGCGCTCCCACACGCCCGAGGTGAAGAGCCGCTCCATGGAGGTCGGGGTCGCCGGAAGCGCCTCGACGACGCGTGCGACGGCCGCCGCGGCCTCCGCGGCGAGCGCGGCGCGCCGCTCACGGGACGCCATCGTCTCCTCGATGACCCATCCCGCGCCGTCGCGCACGTCGCCGTGGGCGGCCCGGACCCGTTCGTCGCCCGGCGCGATCCAGAGGAGCTCGTCGAGGACGAGCTCGCGTCTCCGGAGGGGCACCGCCGACCCCACGCGCGCCAGCACGGGGACCACGAGCGCGGCCGCCTCGGTCCCCAGCGCGGCGCGGCGTCGGGCGAGCTCGGGCAGCTGGGTCGAGTGCGTCACGTCGGCCGGGGGCTTGTAGCCCTTCGCCTGGGCCCAAGCCCCCGAGCGGTCCTTCGCGTAGCGAAGCCAGGCGCGCGCCTTCGCGTGGTCCGGGTCGATCCGCAGGATCTCCTCCCCCAGACGATCGCGCTGGCCCGAGAGCTTCACGGACACGCACCACTCGCCGAGTTCGACGAGCCCGGCGACGAGCCCGCGGCGCGCGTCGGCGATCGCGGCCTTCACCGTGGCCTCGGCATCCTCGGACGCCTCGTCGGCCCGGGCGGTCCGCGCGCCGGGCGACGCCCCCGATGCGAGGAAGAGGGACAGCCCGAGCAGGGCGCACCATCGCCGCCACGTGCCCCCGCGACCCGCCATCGGAGCTAGGTTCCCTTCGCGCTGGGTGGGGTCGGGGCGCGGACGCTCGCGGGGACGCGCTCGTCGTGCTCCTGCGCGCGCGCCGCAGCGACCATGGACGTCCTCCGCGGCGGGCCGAGGAAACGCCCGCCGACGCCGAGAGGCTATCAGGGGCCGTCGCGGCCCGGAACGAGGAGGGCCGGCCCGCAGCCGGCGGCGACGCGGCGCGTAGGATGGGCCCGGGAGGTGGCGCCGGCCCGAGGGGGATGCGACCGCCCGCCGCGGCGGCGCCGCAAGAGCGAGGCCCCGGCGGTCGCGCCGCCGGGGCCTCGCAGGGGACCAGGGGATCAACGGACCGGACGGCCTCGGCTACTTCGCCGGGGCGGCGGCCGCCGCGGTCTCCTTGATCCAGGCGTCGAGGTCGGCGAGCACGGGCAGGTTGCCGCTCGAGAACTTGGCGCTCACCTCCGCGCGCAGGGCCCGCGCCGCCTTGAGCTTCGCGGCGTCGTCGAGCGTCCCGTCCTTGATCTCGGTGAGCGCTGCGACCGCCTTCTCGTTCACGGCGGCGAGCTTCGCCTTCACGAGCTCGACGAGCCCCGGCGTGAGCTTCTTCGCGTCGGCGTCCACCTTCGCGATGGGGCCGAGGGCGGCCTTCAGCTTCCCGTCCGCGAGGGCCTTGTCGCTGTCGGCCAGGAGCTTCCTGTAGCCCTCCCACTTCTTGAACCCGACGGGCTTGGCTTCGTACGTCTTCTGGAACGCGATCAGGGCGTCCTGCAACGCGCCGGCGGCCATGGCGTCCTTCGACTCGAGCTGCTCGACCTTGCCGTCGGGCCCGACCATCCAGGAGTTGGGGAAGCCGCTCGGGATCTCGATCTTGGGGAGACCGTCCTTCCCCTCGCCCGCGTCCCTGCGCATCTGCTTGTGCTCGTCGCAGGCGAGCCCCGGGTAGAGCGGACAGACCGACGTCTTCTCCTTCGTCTTCGGATCGGTCTCCTCGACCGGATCGTGGGGCTTGTTCGTCCCCGTGGCCCCGTCGTGCCCGCACACGACGACGCAGTTCTCGCCCGACCACGTGATGAAGTCCTTGTTCTCGAGCACCGACCGGTGCTGGGTGGTGCAGCCCCCTCAATGGTCGATGTGGAACGTGGCGAAGA
>JAYTCP010000222.1:0-2356 GCA_043736435.1 Planctomycetia bacterium
GCCCTGATCACCGTGGGACGGTCCACGTCCACCCATCGGTTCCGCCGGCGTGTCGCGCGCGAGCTGGCCGCGATGATCGGAGCACGCGTGCTGTTCCACCGGCGGAAGGACCGCTGGCTGACGCTCCGGCCCCAGGCCGAGCACACGCTCTCGAGCTGGACGATCCACCGGCTGTCCCAGGTGAAGCGCCTCCGAGGCGTCCGGATCCGCCCCCGCCCCGAGTTCTGGCGTCCCGAGCAGCGGCGCCCCGGCGGCCTGCTCCTGGTTCCCTTCGAGGGGGGCACCGTCGCCCTGGCGCGCGCACGTCGCTTCGGACGGCGGGACGCCGACGCCGTGCGCACCGTCCTTCGCTTCCTCGACGCGCGTCGGAGCGCCGCCACCGCGCACGCGACGCCGTCGAAGGCGCGGGCCGGGTCCCCTCCCCCGCGCCCCCTCCCTCTCCCCATCGGCGACGGCCTCGTCGGCCAGAGCGCGCCTTGGCGCGACGTGCTGCGGCAGATCCGTCGCTTCGCGGGCAGCTCGGCGAGCGTCCTGCTCTTGGGCGAGACCGGCACGGGCAAGGAGCAGGTCGCCCGCGCCCTTCATGCGGTGTCCCTGCGCAGCCCGCACGCCTTCGTCGCCATCAACTGCGGTGCGATCGCCCCCGAGCTCCTGGCGAGCGAGCTCTTCGGGCACATCCGCGGCGCGTTCACGGGCGCCGACAGGTCCCACGAGGGACTCTTCGTCCGCGCGCACCGCGGCACCCTCTTCCTGGACGAGGCGGCGGACATGCCCCCCGAGATGCAGGTGGCGCTGCTGCGCGTGCTCGAGGAACGGTGCGTGCGGCCCGTGGGGAGCACCCAGCAGATCCCGGTGGACGTGCGCATCGTGACGGCGAGCGCGCGCGACCTCGCCGACGAGGTGGCTCGCGGGCGGTTCCGGGAGGACCTCTTCCATCGGATCAACGTGGTGCGCATCGACCTGCCCCCGCTCCGCGCCCGGCGCGACGACATCCCCCTCCTCGCGCACCACCTGGCAGCCCGGACGCCCGAGCGCGCCTCGGTGCATCCCGACGTCCTGCCGCTGCTGCTGGCCCACGATTGGCCCGGGAACGTCCGCGAGCTCGACAACGTCCTCCGCGCCGCGGCCGTCCTCACCGAGGGCGGTGAGATCACGCCGGAGATCGTCCGGGGTGTCATGGCGCAGCGACGCGCGATCCGGCGCCAGGCCACCGCGGGCAGCGGCGTCGGGGCGCCGCGATCGGCCCGCGAGGACTCGATCCTCCCCCTCCTCCGCGGCGGCTGGACCTCGGCGGCCGACATTGCCTCGCGTCTCGGGGTCTCCATCCGTACGGTGAACCGCGACCTGGCGACCCTGCTCGCGCGGGGGCTCGTCGACGCCGTCGGCGCCGCCAGCGCGCGCCGGTACGGACTCCAACGGCCGGTGGACGACTGACGCGATCTGGCGGGATCGCGACACGATGGCGCGATGTGGCGCGATCGGGCCTCGCGCACCCAATTCCTTCGTCACTCTCCACATCTCCACAATCATGGGGAGAACGCAACTCCTTGCGTAGCAATGGATTGCGCGTTCTCTTCCACATGCGGCGATTGGGCACATGGGATGCCTTGCAGTGGGCGGAGTCTGCCCATGACGCATCTGCTCGCGACGCCCCGCTTCCTCCGCAACGTCGCATCGGTCGTGGCCACGCTCCTGGGGCAGGCGTTCGCCGACGGTCCCGATCGGGCCCCGATCCTTCCCAAGACCCACGCAGCGCCTGCCCCTTCTCGCCCGTCCCGCGACCTTGCGGACGCGCGCCCGTCCGACGACGCCCTCCTGGCCGCCTTCGCCTCCTGCGCACCCGCGGGCGTGCCGCCCGCCGAGTGGCGCGCGCTTGCGCAGCACGTCCGCTCCGTCCTCTGCGGGGACCCGGCGGGCAGCGCCAGCGTCCATCCCGATGGACACTGCGCCTCGCCCGGGCCCGCCACCGACCCCACGGACCGAGCGCCGTAACCTCCCTTGGGTCCACGGGTTCTGACCGCCCCGCCCGAGCACCCCCGTCCATCCGATTGGACGCAGCCCCCGCCGCTCCCCTGGCCCCCAGCGCCCCATCTCACTCCTCCACAAGGGGTTACGCCGTCCTCCCGCCCCGCGGCACGCCGCGTGTGAAGGAAGTGGGAGTTCCCGCGCACGACGGTGTGCGTCTTCCCCTGGAGGTAGCCTTGCGTTCGACCGTGGCCCTCGGACTCGCTTCCGTGCTCGCGACGGCCCTCCTCGTCCCGTCGGGCGCCGAGGCCAACGGCCGCCGCCGGCTCCGCCCGGTCGGGATCGCGGCGACGACGACGGGCCTCGTCCGCAGCGACGACGCGCTGCGCGT
>JAYTCP010000223.1:0-6708 GCA_043736435.1 Planctomycetia bacterium
CCGGCGCGCAGCACGGAGGGGAGGCGACGGCGCGCCTCGGCCCGGTCGCCGTCGCAGTAGGCCCGCAGGGCCCGGAGCCCCGTGCGCACGTCGGGCGCGAGCCCGTGGGCCGCGACGGCGAGCGCCGAGGTGCGCGCGGCCGCGGGGAGGGGGCCGCGCAGGGGCTGGGTGCCCGGATCGAGGAGGACCGCGCCGCGGTGCGTCCAGAGCACGTTCCCGCGATGGAGGTCGCGGTCGGCCCAGCCGACGTCGTGCGCGGCGCGCAGGAGCCTCGCGACGCCGTCGGCGACCGCGCGCCGCTCGGCACGCCCGTGGGGCTCCCTCTCCCACGTCGCGAGGTCGGTCGAGTCGGGCACGGCTTCGAGCAGCAGCACCTCGACGTCGCCCTCGGGGGCCACGCTCCACCCGAGCACGCGGGGCACGGCGACGCCGAGCGCGGCGAGCTCGAGCAGGAGGGCGCCCTCGGCCACGCAGCGCGGGAACCGTACGGCCGCCTTCGCGCGGTCGAGCACCGACGCGGGGCGCCGCACCTTGGCGAACGCGTCGATCGGGCCGGCGGGACCGGGAACGGGGCCTCGGGCGACGAGGCGCATGGGCCGGTCCTTCACCACCCTCCAGGGGGAGGGCAGGGAAGCGCCGGCGCCCTCCGCCGCGGCGGCGCGCAGCGCCTCGGCGGCGCGGAGGGCCTCCTCGCAGCCGTCCGCACGCCAGCGCAGGGGAGGGTCGGTGCTCACGCCGGGCTATGGTAGGCGGCGTCCGCCGCGCGGGAGAGACCCGTCCGGCGCGGGTTCCGGAGCCCTCCGTCCCATGCCGCGGATCCAGCGCGCGATCCTCCTCGAGCTCGGGACGCTGTTCCTCCTCGCCCTCCTCGTCACGACGGCGGTCATGTTCGCCGGCCTCACGTTCCAGATCATGGGGAAGACCCAGGGCCTCGAGGTGCGCTTCCTCCTCGCGCTCCTGCCGCCCCTGCTGCCCGTGGCGCTGGCCTACGCCATCCCGTACGCCTTCCTCCTGTCCGTGTCTCTCGTGTACGGGCGCATGGCGGCCGACCGGGAGCTGGTCGCGCTGCGGATCTCCGGCGTCCACCCACGGGTGATCGCCATGCCGGCCATCGCGCTCGGGGCCCTCCTCTCGCTCGCCACGTTCGCCTGCACGGGCTGGCTCGTGCCCGAGTCGGCCCACGAGATGCGACGCCAGCGCGAGAACCTGATCGACCTCTTCCTCGGGCAGCTCGCCGGGGCCGATCGCACGGTGACGCTCCAGAAGTTCCGACTCTCCTTCGGCAGCTACGAGCCCGCGGACCGGGCGGGGGGGCTCGGCACGTTCCGCGACTTCGAGCTGGACCGCCGCTCGCGGCAGGGCGAGCTCCTCCAGAAGCTGCTCGGCCCCGAGGCCCGCTTCCGCCGTCGGGGAGGCGAGCTCCAGATCCTCGCCGACCAGGCCTACGCGTTCGCGGAGGACCCCGTGGGCGGCACGAAGGTCGAGGGCGGGCCCGCCCGCCTCGAGGTCGGGCACGTGGAGGCCCTCGGCGCGACGGCCGAGTTCAACGACGTGCTGGGCCGGGAGCGGTTCGAGGCGAAGGCGAAGGACCTGTCGATGTCGGACCTGCTCTACCTCGTGGGGCGCGGGAACACGGTCACGACGCGCGCCGCGCGTACCTCGACGGAGCTCCACGGGCGGCTCGCGTCCGCCTTCGCGCCGCTGGTCTTCGGCCTGATGGCCGCGGCCGTCTGCCTGCACCTGTCCCCCCGCAGCCTCCGCCTCCTGGGCTTCCTGCTCGCCTTCCTGCCCGCGCTCCTCGTGCACTTCCCCCTGCTCGTGGCGGGCAAGTCCCTGGCGGTGGGGGGCAGCGTGCCCGCCTGGCTCGGCATGTGGGGGGGCGATCTCGTGCTCCTCTCCGCCGGCCTCTTCCTCCTCGCGAAGGCGTCCCTCCGATGATGCTCCTCCGGCGCCACGACCGCTACGTCCTCCGCGCCTTCCTCGCCGCCCTCGGCACGGCGATCCTGTTCCTCTCGAGCCTCGTGATCATCTACGACCTCGCGGACCGCATCGACAAGCTCCCGAAGCGGCTCGACGGCCTGAAGCGGCAGGGGCTCGTGCCCGGCTGGGTGATCGCGGAGTACTACGCCACCCTGATGCCCTTCCTGTGGATCCGGATCCTGCCCGTGGCCGGGGTGATCGCGGCCGGCGCGACGTTCACGTGGCTCGCGCGGCAGAACGAGCTCGTGCCGCTGGTGACCTCGGGGATCCCCACGCGGCGCATCGTCCTGCCCGTCCTGCTCGTCGCCATCGTGCTCGCGGCCGTCCAGACCTTCGTGCGCGAGGCGTACGTGCCTCGGCTGTCCCGTCGGCACCACGACCTCCACCGCATCCTGAGCGACGACCGGCCGGAACGGCTGAGCGGCGTGGGGCACATCCAGGACGCGGGCGGGGGACGCCTCTCCATGGCCGCGTATCTCCCTCGCACGCGCCGGATCGAGGGCGCCTGGATCACCTTCCCGCGGGATCCCACCCAGGGGGGACGCACGGTGGTGCTCCGCTACCCCCTCCTCCGCTGGGACCAACCCTCCTCGCGGTGGGTGGCCGACCGGGGCGGCGAGCGCCGCGTGCTCGAGCCGCGCGAGGCGGGGGCTGCGGCGGCCCTCCTCGGGCCTGACGACCCCGTCCCGATCGCGCTCGAGCCCTCGCTCCTCGAGCTCACGCTGCGGGAGGGCGCGGCGCTCGGGTTCTCGAGCAGCGAGATCGCCCACCTCGCGCGCGCGAACCCGGAGAAGATCCGCTTCACCCTGCTGCTCCACCAGCAGTGGGCCGCGCCGTTCGTGGGGGTGGTCCTGCTCCTGCTCTCCCTGCCGGTCGCGATCCACCTGGGCCGGCGCGTGCCCTTCCTGCCCTCGTTCGCCAAGACCGTCGCCGCCACCGCGCTCTTCTTCACCGTCGACTCGCTGGTGACCGACATGGGGGCGCGCGGCGCCCTCAACCCCGTGGTCGCGGCGTGGAGCGCAACCGTGGTCTTCGGCGCGCTCGGCATCGTCCAGCTCGCGTCCATGGAGACGTAGCGCGGCTCGCCCCCGGCGCCCCCGGGATCCTCGGCACGACGCTCTACTTGGGCGGCGCGCCCTGGCCTTCGATGAGGCGGATCTGTTCGAGGGCCCACGTGGCGCTCGTCCTGCCCCACTCGGGGCCGTTGCCGTTGCTGATGCGCATCAGCGTGGGGATCGCCGGCGACCCGATGACCGCGATCGTCTTCGCGATGGGGTTGCCGGGAGCGGGATCGCGCCCGTACTCCTTCGGGAGCGGCAGGGGCCTCATGGGCCAGGGGAGGCGTCCGGACGAGAGCGCGATGGCCAGGTCGGCCAACGCCTCCGCGTGCGCCTCGGCGGTGGCGTCCCCCCGTTCGAGGGGAACCCAGAGGGTGCGGTCGGCCGCCTCCGGCACGGCCAGCGTCCCGCGCACGCGTCCGTCGACGACCACGGCGAAGCGCCGCCCCGTGCCGGCCTTGACGAACGCGGCGTACGCGGCGGTCTTCTCGGGGCGCACGACCAGCGCGAGCCCGAGGGAGCCGTCGGGCCCGCGCTCCGGCTTCGCGGCCGAGAACCAGCTCTCGTCGACGACGGCCGCGCCCGGCTCGGGCTCCTCGAGGAGGAGGAAGTCGGCGGCGCTCAGCTCGCCGGGAGCGGGTCCCGCGCGCGGCGTCAAGAGCCACCGGCGGTCCTCCGCGCGGTAGGGGGCGCCTGCACGGGCCGCCTCGACGTAGCGACGCGCCTCGTTCTCGAGCAGCGTCGCGTACGGGACCGGTCCGTCGTAGGCCTTCGCCTTCGGAGGACCCGCGGCGGCCGCGGGATCGTCCGCGACGACGCGCAGGTCGAGGGCCCCACGCAGCGCGAGGCGGCGCTGAACGCGCTCCGCCCGCTCCCGGGTGCGCTGGCCGTCGAGGATCAGCTCGACCCTCCCGTCGGCGGTGCCGCGGATGGATCCGTGCTGGTCGTCGCCCGCCACGGCGCGCTTGCGCAGGTGGCCGAGCTGCATGGCGAGCACGTCCGTGGCGGGCCGCGCCTCCAGGCCGAGGCGCTTCGCCTCGACCGCGTCGAGGGCGATGACGAACGCCACCCCCTCCGGGGTCGGCGGGATCCGGAGGAGCTGGCGCTCGAGGGCGGCGATCACCGCGGCCGGATGCGTGTCGGAGAAGGTCACGAGGACCTCGCTCGCCTTCATGACGGTCTCGGCGTGCCCGCTCCAGAGCATCTCCGCCCACTGGTCGGGCGTGCGGCGCTCGTACTTCGGGGTCCCCTTGCCGCAGCCGGTCAAGAGCCAGAGGACGGGGAGGACGGCGAGGAGGGAGGGGAGGAGGCGCGTGACGGAGGGTCGGCAGGCCATGGTGGCGGGTAGGATACGCGGGAATTGCCCCGGCTCACCCGCCAGTACCGTGATCTCTCCGTCCCGGTGACGGAGTTCACCTTCACGGTGAACCTGCCCGAGGACGGGACGCGGCTCGACCTCCTGCTGCGGGCCCATTTCGACTGGCGCAGCCGGCAGCACTTCCAGGGGATGATCGACCGCGGCGACGTCCTCGTGAACGACGCCGTACGGAAGGCCTCCATGCGCCTGCGCAAGGGGGACGTCGTGCGGGTGCGGATCCCCGTGGCGGCCGACGCCCCCGAGAAGGAGTCCGACGAGGGGCTCGTGGTGCTGTACGAGGACGACGCCCTCGTCGCGATCGACAAGCCCTCCGGCGTCGTGGCCCACCCCACCGGGCGCATCCGACACGGGACCCTGATCAACCGCCTCCACGCCCGCTACCGTCGCCCCGGGGAGGGCCGCGCCGACGTCGTGCCCCGCCTCGCCCACCGGCTCGACAAGGACACGAGCGGGGTGGTCCTCGTCGTGAAGGACCGCCGGCTCGATGCCGAGGTCACGCGGTCGTTCTTCCGCCGCGAGGTGCGCAAGACCTACCTCGCGCTCGTCCACGGCACCCCGGCCGCCGACGCGGGCGAGGTGGATGCGCCGCTCGGGCCCGCGACGGACGGCGACACGAAGCTCAAGATGTGCGTCCGCGGGGACGGCCAGCCCTCGTCCACCTCGTGGCGCGTGCTCGAGCGCCTCGGACGTTGGTCCTGGCTCGAGATCGAGCCGCACACCGGGCGCACCCACCAGATCCGGGTCCACCTCCGCCACCTGGGCCACCCGATCGTGGCCGACCATCTCTACGGCGACGTGCGGCCCCTCCGCCGCAGCGACGCCGATCCGACGATCCCCGATGCGGAGGACGCCGTGCTCCTCGACCGGCTCGCCCTCCATGCGCATCGCCTCGAGCTCGCCCACCCCGTGACGCGCGCGCCGCTCTCGCTCACGAGCCCCGTGCCCCCCGACCTCGTGCGTGCCCTCGACGGGGTGCGGGCGCTCCTCCGCGCGTCGCGTCCCGCGGCCGGCCGGGCGGTGGCGTCGTGAGGGACGACCTCGTCCGTCCTCCCTCTGGCCGTCCTCCCTCGGGCCGCCCCGCGTGGGGCGCCGCGGTCCGCGCCCGCGTCGCCGCGGCCCTCGACCGCGAGGGCGGCGCCTTCCTCCTCGAGGGGCGCAAGGCCGTCCTCGACGCGCTGTCGCGCTCGACCGTGCGCGTCCGCGAAGTCTGGGTCGCCGAGGGCGTCGATCGCGAGCTCCTCGACGAGCTCGACCGCGCCGCGCAGGGGCGGGCGACGACCGTGGGGCTCGCGCCCGCGCGCGAGCTCGAGCGGGCGTCGGACACGGTGACGCCGCAGGGCGTGCTGGCCGTCGCCGACGACGTCGCCTGGCGGCCCGAGGACCTCGTCCGCGGCGCCCGCGGCCCGCTGCTCCTGCTCGATCGCGTGCAGGACCCCGGCAACGTGGGTGCGGTGGTCCGCGTGGCCGCCGCGTTCGGCGCCTCCGGAATCCTCGTGGGCGAGGGCACCGCCGATCCCCTCGGCGCGAAGGCCCTGCGCGCGTCGGCGGGCACCGCGGTCGCGATCCCCTTCGCGCGCGGCCCGCTCGCGACCCTGCTCCCCGTCGTCGCCGCGGCCTCCCTCCCCGTGTGGCTCCTCGACGGCGTGTCGCCGCCGGCGGGGGACGCGAGCTCGCTGTGGGACGCGCCCCCCGCGCCCCCCGTGTTCGTCCTCGCGGTCGGCAGCGAAGGCCGCGGCCCGTCGGACGAGCTCCGCCGGGCCGCCGTCCGCACGGTCTCGATCCCGATCTCGCCGGTGGTCGAGTCGCTCAACGCCGCCGTGGCGGTGGGCATCGCCGCCGCGATCCTCTTCGGGCGCACCCGGGCGGACTCGGCGCCCCGTCGCGGGACCGGTCCCGACGAGGGCGCTCGTCGATCGCCCGTACGGCGGCGCACGTGAAGAAGGAGAGCCCGGTCGTCCCCGCCGTCGTCGTGCGGCAGGATGCGCGCGGGTGCCGCATCCGCACCGACGACGGCGACGAGCGGTGGTGCCCCGTGCGCGGCCGTGTGCACCTGGCCGGGTCGGCCACCTCGACGACGACCGTCTCCGTCGGAGACCGCGTCGAGGTGCGGCTCGGGGGACCCGACCGCGGGACCATCGAGGCGATCCTGCCGCGGCGGACCGTCCTCTCCCGACCCGATCCGCACCACGAGCGCCGCCAGCACGTCCTCGCGGCGAACGTCGACCAGGTGGTCATCGCGGCCGCCTGCGCGGATCCCGAGTTCGCGGCCGGCTTCGTGGACCGTCTCCTGGC
>JAYTCP010000224.1:0-5615 GCA_043736435.1 Planctomycetia bacterium
CTCGCGCGCGCTCGCGCTCGAGCCGGCATCGGCCGAACGCACCCGGCTGGAGGGCCTCCGCCGTGCGCTCCAGCACGAGGCGGCGCTGCTCAACTAGCCGGCGCACGCACGCTCGAAGGCACCCCGGAACATCGGCGCGAGGCCCGGGACCCGAGGGGTAGAGTGCCCCGCATGACGCCCGGCGCGGCCTCCTCCGACGACGAACCGTTCACCGTCGAGGAGATCAAGGACGGGTGGTCGCTGTTCGACGACGAGGAGCGCGTCGAGGCGTTCCACATGCTCCCCCGCCCCGAGGCGGAGGACTTCTTCCTGATCCTCTCCTCGATCGACCAGGCCCGCCTGGTCCAGGCGCTGCCGCCCCCGGAGCGGCGCTCCTGGCTGCGGCTGCTCGCCCCCGACGACGCGGCCGACCTCATGCAGGGCGTGCCCGCCGACCAGCGGCCGGGCCTCATCGCGCTCCTCGACGAGGTGACGCAGAAGGACGTCACGGGCCTCCTCGCGTTCGCCGAGGACGACGCCGGCGGCCTGATGGACCCGCGCTACGCCCGCATCCGCCCGGAGATGAGCGTCGACGAGGCCATCACCTACCTGCGCAAGCTCTCCCGCGAGCGCATGGGCACCATCTACTACGCGTACGTGCTCGACGCGGACAGCCACC
Source organism: Planctomycetia bacterium (assembly GCA_043736435.1). Taxonomy (GTDB): domain Bacteria; phylum Planctomycetota; class PLA2; order PLA2; family JAEUHO01; genus JAYTCP01. The sequence goes on from JAYTCP010000224.1 coordinate 659, forward strand.
TCCTCGGCGCCGTCTCGTTCCGCGACCTCTTCGCGGCGGCCTCGGAGAAGAAGGTCCGCGACGTGATGCAGTCCGAGCTCGTCAAGGCCGACGAGACGATGGACCAGGAGGCCCTCGGCCGGCTCTTCTCCCGGCACAAGCTCCTCGCGATCCCCGTCGTGGACGCGCAGGACCGGATGAAGGGCATCGTGACGGCGGACGACATCGTCCACGTCGTGCAGGAGGAGGCCACCGAGGACATCCAGAAGATCGGCGGCACCGAGGCCCTCGAGGGCCCGTACCTCCAGACTCCCTTCTGGTCCATGGTGCGCAAGCGCGCGGGCTGGCTCGCGGCCCTCTTCCTCGGCGAGACGCTCACGGCCTCGGCCATGGGCTACTACGAGGGCGAGATGAAGAAGGCGATCGTCCTCGGCCTGTTCATCCCCCTCATCATCAGCAGCGGCGGCAACTCGGGCTCGCAGGCCACGACCCTCGTGATCCGCTCGCTCGCGCTCGGCGAGCTCAAGCTGCGCGACTGGTGGCGCGTCGTCCGGCGCGAGCTCGGCTCCGGGCTCGCGCTCGGCGGCATCCTCGCGGCGATCGCCTTCGTCCGCATCGGGATCTGGGGCCACCTCGGCTGGGCCAACTACTCCGAGCCGGGCACGTGGATCATCGCGACCACCGTCGCCGTCAGCGTCATCGGCGTCGTGACGTGGGGCACGATCGCGGGCTCCATGCTCCCGTTCATCCTGCGCAAGCTGGGCTTCGACCCCGCGAGCGCCTCGGCGCCGTTCGTGGCCACGCTCGTCGACGTCACGGGCCTCGTGATCTTCTTCACCGTGGCGAGCCTCATCCTGATCCCGCAGCTGGCGCACTGACGTCGGCGGTCCTTGAGACGATCTTGGGGGCGGCGGGGGACGGGGTCGGCGGGTAGCCGACGTCACCGCTTTGCGACGTGCGTGGGGCCGTGGAGGCCCCCCTCGGCCGGGCCGGCCGGGAGATCGAACGGAACGGCGGTTGCTCCGATCCTCCCGCATGCGCCTCGCCTACCCCCTCCTCGGGCTCGCCGTGCTTCCCCTGCTGGGGTGCGGCCAGGGTGCGCCGGAGGGCTCCTCGACGGTTGCCGACACGGTGCGGCAGTGCGTCGCGGTGTGGGAACGGGGCGCCGAGGCGATCCCCGTGGACCCGACGCCGCCCGCCGACCCCGAGGCCGCCGAGGAGTCCGAGGGGCCTCTCCACGACTTCGACGCGCGCGTGCGTTGGTTCCTCTCACGCCCGTATGTGACGGACGCCGTGCAGTTCAGCTGCGCGATCCAGGGGTATCCCGTCGAGAGCTGGGTGACGGGCGGCCTCGATGACCCCGACGCCGAGGTCCGGCTGCGGGCCCTCGTGGCGCTCGTGCGCGTGCGCGCGCCGCGCACCGTCCTGCGGCAGTGGGCGGTGCTCCAAGAGCTGTGCAGGGGTCCGCTCGCGGCCGAGATCGCCCCGGTGACGACGCGCCTGCGCGCGGCGTTCTCGCCGGAAGCCCTGGACCGCACCTTGGGTGAACCGCCCCCCGGAGAGGAGTACTCGACCCCTGCTGCGTACCAGTGGGCGCTACGGGCCGCGGGGGTGACGCGGCACCGCGGCGCGCTCGCGCGTCTCGTCGAGCTCTCGCGCTCGGACCTGCTCGACGTGAGCCTCTCGGCGGAACGGAGCCTCGAGGACTTCGAGGGTCCCGAGAGCTCGGTCGCCCTCGCGCGGTGCGTGGACGGATGGCGTTACGACGCCGCCATGCGGGCAGCCAGCGCGCTGCTTCGCCGGGATCCCGAGCGCCTGCGGGCGACGCTCCTCGCCTCGGAGCCACCGCCGGGAGACGTCTTCTGGAAGGGCATCTACCTCGCCCGTCTCGGGGACCGGCGCGGTGTGCCCATCCTGTGCGCCACGGTGCCGGATCTCGACTGGCGGCTCGACGGGGAGATGTTCGACGCCATCGAGAGGCTGGCAGGCGCGGAGGACCTACCCGACGTGGAGGCGCTGCCCGCGCGTGTTCAGGATCGGCAGCGGGAACGCGCCACCGCCGTGGTCGCGGCCGTCCGCCGCCGACTGGACGCCGGCCGCTGAGGCCCTTGCGGCGGACGGGGTGGGCGCTCACGCGAAGTCCCGCAAGGCAGGGGCAGAGATCACCGCTCCCGACTCGGCGCCCCTGCGGTGCGCGGCCGGCGGGTGCCAGCCCATCACCCCGACGAGGACGAGGTAGCCGACGACGTAGGCCACGACGACGAACCACCCCTCCCGGATCCAGCGCACGGTGTCCCGGGCCTCGGGAAAGTCCTTCGAGATCGCGACGCCGGCCGAAGAGCCGAACCAGACCATGGAGCCGCCGACGCCGACGGCGAACGCGAGGACGCCCCAGTCGTAGCCGCCCTGGTCGAGGGCCAGCTTCGTCAGCGGGATGTTGTCGAAGACCGCGGACACGAAGCCCAGGCCGCCGGTGCTCTGCCAGGACGGGGCGGGCAGCGCCTGCACGGGCATCAGCGACGCGCACCAGACGAGGCTGAGGAGGAACGCCGCGCCCTTGGCGGCCCCTGGCAGCTCGTGCCAGGCCGGCTTGCGCACGAGCGCGCCGAGGAGGATCGCCACCCAGACGCCGACGAACGGCTTGTCGAGCAGGAGGTTCGTCGTGACCGCTCCCGCGAGGATGAGCGCGACGATCCCGAGGCGCACGCCGTCGATCGGGTGCTTGGTCCCGGTCGCGTCGAAGACGATGGGCTGCACGCGGTTCTGCCGGAGGGAGCCGAACAGCCCGACCACGAGGAGCGCCGCGGCGCTGCCGACGATGGCCTTCACCACGTCGAGCGCGGCGACCCCGTCGATCCACATCATCGTCGTGGTGGTGTCGCCGAGCACGCTCCACGCGCCCCCCGCGTTGCTTGCCGCCACGATGGCCGCGAGGTAGGCGACGGTGACGCGGCCGCGGAAGGCCGTCCGCGCGATGACGCCGCCGATCATGGCGGCTGCGATGTTGTCGAGGAACGACGAGAGGATCCACACGACGGCGAGCAGCGTCATGGAGCTCGCGAGCGGTCGGCGGGGGAGGAGCCTCGGCAGGCGGTCGGGCGCCCCGGAGTCCTCGAACGTCTTCGCGAGGAGCGCGAAGCCGAGCAGCAGGCCACCGAGGTTGAGGAGCGTGTGCTCGCCCTCGTGGACGGCGTGGCCGAGCAGCCCGGGGTGGGCCTGCTCCTGGGACCAGACGAAGCCGGGGCTGAGGAGCGCCGTGTAGGCGGTGACGGCGACGACGCCCGTGAGCGCGACGGCGAGCGTGTGGTGGTGGAAGAACGCCACCCCGACGAGCACCAGGGCGAACAGGACGAAGGCGAAAGGGAACGAGCCGCTCCCGAGCTCGACCTGGATGCCCGTGTCGGTGCGCCGACCCAGGAACGCGAGGGCGAAGGCGAGCGCGACCAGGGCCCCGTAGATCACGAGGAGGCGGCGACTCGACGAAGGAGGAGCTCCCCCGGGGGAGGAGATGGCTGCGGCGGGTGCGGGCATGGAGCGGTCCGGATGGGGAATCCGGACGGCGGCCCGACCGTCCGCGTGACCTGCACGGCGACGCGCCGCGCACCCTTGCTAGCGGCGCGCATGATACGGGCGCGCGAGGGCCGGGCGACCCGGGACTACTCGAACACCCGCTCCACGACCGCACCCGCCCCGTCCGCGAGGGCGAGCGCGGTGGCGGCGACGGCCAGGGCATGCCGCACGAAGCCGAGGGCCGTGACGCCGGGACGTCCGGGGACGCGGACGGCGGTCGTGACGCGCCCCACGACGGCGCCGGCCCTGTGGAGGGGTGCGTCGCGCGCGGGCAGGACTTCGCCCTCGATGCGCAGGCGGCACAGGAGCGTGGGCGGGTGGCCGCGGTGCTTCGCCATCACCACCGGCTCCTGGCCCAGGTAGCACCCCTTCGTCCAGGCGACCGCGGACTGCGACAGCCCGGCCTCGTTGGGAAGGACGCGGTCGTCGAGCTCGGCGCCCCACAGGGGCGCCCCGGTCTGGACGCGCGCGACGTCGAACGCGTCCCCCGTGGCCGTCACGGCGCCGGCCGCCGCGAGCGCGGCGACGGCCTCGGAGACCCGGTCGGCCGGCACGAGCAGGTGCCCAGCGCCGTCCGCGCCGAACGGGCCCGCCGCCGTGGCGACGTCGAGCGCGCGGAGCGGTCCCGCGGCGGCCGCGAGCACGGCCTCGGCCCGTGGACCCACGAGGAGCGCCGGCACCAGGGCGGGCACCGGATCGACGAAGGTCACGTCGTCCGCGATCACGTATCTCTCGAGGGCGGGGAGGCCGCGCTCGGCGGCGGCCCGCGAGACGACGAGCGTCCGCCCGGGGCCCCGATTCCAGACCAGGAGATCCGCGACGATCCTCCCCTGCGCGGTGAGGAAGCACGCCAGCCGCACGCCTCCGGCGGGAACGCCCTTCACGTCCTGCGACAGCATCCGATGGAGGAAGTCGACGGCCTGCGCGCCCCCCACGTCGACGACGCGCTGGTCCTCGCGCAGCACGAGCGCGGCCCCGTGGCCCTTAAGAGACGACGTCACCGGTTCAGCCGCAGCCAGCCGCGGCGGTTCATCAGGCGGAGCACCAGCAGCGAGACGGCGGTGCAGACGCCCAGCACGATCCAGAAGCCGAACGCATGCTCGGCGAAGGGCACGGGCACGTTCATGCCCCACAGGCCCGTGACGAACGCGAGCGGCAGCAGGAGGGCGGAGAACACGGTCAGGGACTTCATCACCTGGTTCGTGCGGTTGCCGATCACGCCGAGGTAGGTGTCGCGGAGGCCGCCCAGCGTCTCGCGGTGGTCGTCAAGGGAGTCGTGGAGCAGGATCAGGTGGTCGTGGATGTCCCGGCACTGGTAGCAGGTCTCCTTGCGCAGGGAGCGCACGGTGCCCACGGCCAGGCGCTGCACGCTCTCGCGCTGGTTGCGGGCCGCCCGGAGCAGCTGGCG
>JAYTCP010000225.1:0-1680 GCA_043736435.1 Planctomycetia bacterium
GGCGGCGCGTCGTCGGAGGAGGGATCGCTCCCGACGACGCGGCGCCGCGCGCGGACGGCGCGAAGATGGGAGATCCGCGCCTCGTGCGGGACGCGGGCCCCGACGCTCGGCGTGCGATCTCGTGGGGACCGATCGAGCGGGAGGGCCGCGACGACGACGGCGACGGGGAGGTGAACGAGGACCCGGCGGGGGTCGACCTCACGCGCAACCTGATGGGCGTGTGGGAGGAGATGGGGGCCTGGCCGGGGGACGGCCCGTTCCCCGGCTCGGCTCCCGAGACGAAGGCGCTGATGGACCTCTCCTTCGAGACCCGCGGCCTGCTCGCGTGGTACGGGTTCACGTCGGAGGGGCCGCGCCTCGAGCGTGCGAGCGAGCGAGGCACCGATGCCGACGCCGACGATGCGCTCTACGGACTTCTCGTGCCCGCGTGGAAGGCCGCGTGCGGCCTCGAGGTACGGAAGGCCTCCGAGCGGCCGGGCGCGTCCGCGAACGTGGGCAGCGACCTCGACTGGGCCGCGCGGCACCTGGGCGTGCCCGCGTGCCGCGTCCCCGTCTGGCGCATCCCGAAGGAGGCGACCAACGGACGCGAGCGCGTCGATCCCGACGAGCTCGACTGGCTCCTCTGGAACGACCGCGTGCTCGGCGGCAAGGGCTTCCTGCCGTGGCACGAGGTGAAGCACCCGACGCACGGGACGGTGGAGATCGGTGGGTGGCGTCGGTTCTCGCGGTACGAGCCGCCCGCGGACGCGCTCCCCGCGGCGGTGCGTGGAGTGGCAGGGGTCCCTCTCGCGCACGCCGCGTTCGCGCCTCGCCTCGCCGTCTCGCTCGAGACGAAGGACGTCGGCGCCGGGATCACGCGGATCCGGGCACGGGTGCAGAACGTGGGCGGCGGACCCACGGAGACCCAGCGCGCCGAGAAGGCCGCGCGAGCCGAGGGCGTCCAGCTGGAGCTCGCGCCCGCGCCGGGCACCGAGCGGCTCGCGGGCCCCGAGCGCATGTCGCTCGGGACCCTGGCCGCGGGCGCGGCTTCGGCCGAGACCGAGTGGCTGGTGCGGCGCTTCACGGCCGGCGCGATCGCGCGCGTGGTCGCCCGGCATCGCGTGGCAGGCTCTGCCGAGGCGGAGGTGAAGGTCCCGTGAGCACCGGCCATCGCTCCTTCCTCACGGCCCGCGCGCTGCCGACGGTGCTGCTCCTGGGCCTGCTTGCGGTCGCGCCGCCGCACGCACGCGCGGGCGACCCGCCCCCGGCGGGTCCTGTCGCGGGGCCGCCAGCGGGGGCGCCGTCGAAGGCGGAGCCCAAGCGCCTGGGCCTGGCCTTCGACCGGTACTACGACAACGCGGCCCTAGAGGCCGCGCTGCGCCGCATCGCGGCCACGTGGCCCGACCTCACGCGTCTCGAGTCCATGGGGAAGAGCCGCGGGGGGCGCCCCCTGTGGGTGATGACCGTGGGCGATCCTCTGGCCGGCCCCATCGATGCCCGACCCGCGATGTACATCGACGCGAACACGCACGGGAACGAGGTCCAGGGCGGGGAGGTCTGCCTCTTCACGCTCCAGTACCTCCTCGAGCGCCGCGAGACCGACCCCTTCGTGGCCGCCCTCCTGCGGCGCGTCACCTTCCACGTGGCGCCGTGCGTGAACCCCGACGCGCGGGACCGCTTCCTCCACGGCCCGTCGGACGA
>JAYTCP010000226.1:0-3108 GCA_043736435.1 Planctomycetia bacterium
CAGTGGGGCCAGAATCCGGGGCGTGCCGCCGCCCCCCCACGCTCACGGGCCCGTCCAGGCGGTGATCTTAGACTACGGCGGGGTGCTCCGGCGGGAGGACGAGGCCGACTTCGACGACTTCGCAGCCGAGGTCGGATTGCCGCGAGGAGTGCTCTGGGCGGCGTTTCACGACATTCCGGCGTACCGGCTGTCGCGCACCGGCCGGCTCGATGCGGAGGGGTACCGGGCGGCGGTCGTGGAAGCACTGACCGCCTACGTGGACCGGGCCCAGGCCGTGGCCGCCCTGGCTGCCTTCGACGCTCGGCGGGCGTCGGACGCCCCCGTTGAGCCCGCCATGGCCGCCCTCCTCGCGCGGCTCCGGGGCCGCGTGCGGCTCGGGCTGCTCTCGAACGCCGGAGCCGGGGCCCGTGCGCGACTCGAGGCGCTGGGCGTCACGGCTTCCTTCGACGACGTCGTGTGCTCGGGGGACGTCGGCCTCGCCAAGCCCGATCCGGCGATCTTCCGGCTCGCGGCCTCGCGGCTGGGCGTCCCGCCGCCAGCGTGCTTCTTCGTCGACGACAGCGCGGGGCACGTGGAGGCCGCGCGCTCGGTCGGCATGCGCGCGCACCACCACCACCGCTCGCGCATGAAGGAGCTCATCGAGGCCCTCGTGCGCGAGGGCGTGCTGCCCCCGCCGCCCCCGTGATCGACGTCGACGCGCTCCCCTACGCCCCGTCCCGCCACGCGCGCAGCCTACCGACGTCGTCGCCGATCCAGACGGCGGCTCCGACCGCGCGGGCCCGCACCACCGCCTCCGCGTCGTTGAGCGTCCACGCGTAGAGCGGCATCGTCGGGTGCGCGGCGCGGACGGCTTCAAGCGTGGTCTGCCGGATCGCGAGAAAGCTCGCGCCCGGCGGGACGAACCGCGGCACGCCGTACGCGCAGAGGAGCCCCGCGGGCCGCTCGGGGAACAGCGCGAGCGCGTCGAGGACCTCCGTCGCGAAAAACGAGGTGAATGCCACGAGCCCGAGGTGCGCGCGGTACGGCAGGAGGGCCCGCGCGGCGCCGGGGACCTTCAGCTCGACGTCGAGCAGGCCCGTCGCGCCCGCGCGGGTGAGCGCCGCGAGGAGGTCGCCCGCATGGGGGCAGTCGTCATCGGCGGTGCCGGTCAGACGGCGGACCTCGGCGAGGGAGAGCGAGCGTACGGGCACGCCCGAAGCCAGCCGGTCGTCGTGGCGCAGGATCGGCTCGCCGTCGGCCGTGACGATCACGTCCACCTCGGCCCCGTCGCACCGGAGGAACGCAGCCAGCACGCTGCGGGCGCTGTTCTCGGGCCCCGCGGAACGGTCGCCGCGATGGGCGAGCAGGAGCGGCTGCGGCACGGCTGGGTCTCCGTCCGGTCGCGGACGCGACCCGTGCGCCTACTTCCCCTTCCCCTTGCCCTTGGTGGGCGGCGGCTCGGGCGCGGGGGCCGGAGCGGCGGCGCCCACGGTGACCGCGAGCAACGGCGCGTCGGGCATCGGCGCGAGGAAGGCGAGCAGGGCGATCAGCTCGTCGCGCATCTTGCGTCGGTCGACGATGCGGTCGATGAACCCCTTCTCGACGAGGAACTCGGCCCGCTGGAAGCCGTCGGGAAGCGTCGTGCGGATCGTGCTCTCGATGACGCGGGGCCCGGCGAATCCGATCAGCGCCCCGGGCTCCGCGATCGTCACGTCGCCCTGCGCGGCGAACGACGCCGAGACGCCGCCCGTGCACGGGTCGGCGAGGATGCTGACGAACGGCACCTTGGCTGCCCGCAGCCGGGCGATCACCGCGCTCGTCTTCGCCATCTGCATCAGCGAGAGCGCGCCCTCATGCATGCGCGCGCCGCCCGAGCTCGACACGACGAGGAACGGCATCCGCTCCTTGAGCGCCAGGTCGGCGGCGAGCGCCACCCGCTCGCCCACGACCACGCCCATGGACCCGCCGAGGAAGGAGAAGTCGAGGATCGCGATCGCGACCGGCCGCCCCGCGAGCCGGCCGTGGCCGCTGATGCAGGCCTCGGTCGCGTCGCCCTTCGCCGCCGTGCGCTTGAGCTTCTGCTCGTAGCCCTCGGTCCCGTCGCTGAAGCGCAGCACGTCGGTGGGCTGGAGGTCCTCGCCGACGCCGACGAAGGAGCCCTGGTCGAGCAGCATCTCGAGGCGACGCCGCGCCTCGATCTTCATGTGGTGGCCGCACTCGGGGCACACGTTCGCGTTCTCGGCGAGCGTCTTGCCCCAGACCATCTTGCCGCACGCGTCGTTGTTACACTTCGTCCAGAGGCCGGCCGGGACCTCGCGCTTCTTGCGGAACGACCATGCCATGGGCTCAGGCTCTCCCGCGCAGGGCCCTGATCGCGGCCACGCGGTCCGGCTTGCCGAACACCGCGCTGCCCGCCACCAGGACGTCCGCGCCCGCCGCGATCGCCAGGGGGGCGGTCTCGGCGTTGATGCCGCCGTCGATCTCGATCGGGCCGGAGTAGCCCTCGCGACGCAGCGCCCGGACCTTGTCGAGCACCGCGGGGATGAAGGACTGCCCTCCGAACCCGGGGAACACCGACATGATCAGGACGAAGGACGCATGGTCGAGATGGGGCCGGGCCCTGTCAAGCGGGGTGTCGGGGTTCAGCACGATGCCCGGAACCTTGCCCTTCGAGCGCACGATCTCGAGTGCCTTGCGCAAGTCGCCCTCGACCTCCGCGTGGACCGACACCCAGTCGGCCCCCGCGTCGCAGAACGCGCCCACGTACCTCACGGGATCCGAGATCATCAGGTGGCAGTCGAGGGTGGCCTTGGTCACCCTGCGGATGCTCGACACGAGCGGCGGCCCGAACGTGATGTTCGGCACGAAGTGACCGTCCATCACGTCGAGGTGGAGCAGGTCGGCCCCCGCCGCCACGACGCTCTCGATCTCGATGGCCAGCTTGGCGAAGTCCGCCGACAGGATCGACGGCGCAATCTGGATCTGGCGGGTGGTCGGGGCGGTGGCAGGGGCGACGGCCATGGGCGACTCCGGGACTCGGACCCAAGGGTAGCCGTCGGGGAGCCCAACCGGGGGACGAGCTAACGGAATGTGTCAGACACCTTTGCGCAACTCGACCGGGGGGGCAGG
>JAYTCP010000227.1:0-1692 GCA_043736435.1 Planctomycetia bacterium
GTTGGTACCTTCCCCGCGCCATGGCAGACCCCACGCCCCCTCCGACCCCCGTCATCCCTTCCCGCATCGAGACGCCCCGCCTCCTCCTGCGCCCGTACGTCGCGGAGGACGGCCCCGTCCTCTTCGAGGCCGTGCAAGAGACCCAGGACGAGCTGCGCCGGTGGATCCCTTGGCACGACAAGCACCCGACAGTGGAAGCCTCCACCGAGACCTGCGTACGGCTCGGGGATCTCTTCCGCGCGCGCACCGACTTCACCATGGGCATCTTCGACCGCGCGAGCGGTCGCTACCTCGGCGGCACGGGGCTCCACCGCGTCCGATGGGAGCTCCCCGCCTTCGAGATCGGCTACTGGCTGCGCCAGAGCGCCGTGGGCCACGGCTACGTGACCGAGTCCACCGCGACGCTCGTCCGCCTCTGCTTCGAGGAGCTCGGAGCCGCCCGCGTCGAGCTCATCTGCGACCCTCGCAACGAGCGCAGCAACGCCGTCGCCGAGCGCATCGGCTTCCTGGACGAGGGCACGTTGCGCAACGCGCTGCTGGGCACCTCCGGCGAGCCCCGGGACCGCAGGGTCTACGGACTCGTCCCGGACGACTGGGAGCGCATGGGCCCCCGCATCACGCGGCTCGCAATGCGCGAAGTGTGATCCGCGGCGAGGCGTGCACGCCTACTCCGAGGACAGGTGCTTCAGGATCGGCGACTTGCTCGCGTCGCCCGCGACGATCGGGTCGTCCGGGCCGAGGCCGAGCTCCTCGCGGGTGAGCCACTTCACGGCGCCACTGGGCAATGCCACGATCACGCCGTCCGGGAACGAGAGGTCCGCCAACACGGGGGCGTCGGCCGCCGCCTCGGCCGCGTCCAAGACGTGCTCGTTCTCCCCGTTGCGGCGCCCGGCGTACGACGTGAGAGCCCCTCTCGCGGGATCCCCCGTCTTCAGCGACTCGAGCGTCAGCTTCGCGTACGCTTCGACGCCCCCCGCCTTCTCGAGGCTGCGCGTGGCGTCCCCAGGGCTGAACAGCGCCTCGAGCTGCTTCGGGTCGCGCCCGTCGATCTTGCTCGACGCGACGAGCCAGAGCACGAACGCCTTGCCCGTGTACTTGGGCCATGCGATCTCGTGCCCCGCCCCACTGGCGAGGAAGTGCTGCCCCAGCGCGCGGAGGTTCGCCTTCGACGTCTCCTTCGCCGCCGCGAGCGGATCGCCCGCGGGCGGCGGCGGGGGGACCGCGGGCTCGGGCACCGGCGGCGCGGCGGCCGCCTCCTCCACGGCCGCCTTCGCCTGCGCCTCCGCGGTGGCCTCCGCCGCGGCTTCCGCCGCGAGGACCGCCGGGTCCATCCTCACGAGCTGGTACGGCCCCTTCGCGGGCCCCCACACCTGCTTGTGCTCCGCGTCGTAGCCGCGCTCCCACGCGCTCATCCCGGAGGCCGTCACGGTCAGCTCGCTCGTCGCGTGGGCCGCTCCGCCGCGCGCGCTGGCGCACGCGGAGCCGAGCGTCCCGCCGCGGAACGTCGCGTCGGCGAGACGTCGCAGGACGACCGCGCACCCGTCGAGGGGCTTCAGCTGCGCCGGCGTGAGGTCGGCGAGCGGCACCGGGGTCCGGCACGCGCCGACGAGCCGCTCCGGGTCGGGCACCCCGAACAGGCGGCACTCGAAGAGCGAGCCGCCCTCGTGCGCCAGTTGCAGCACCTGCTGGCGG
>JAYTCP010000228.1:0-2413 GCA_043736435.1 Planctomycetia bacterium
GTCGGCGGGACCTCCAACCGCTTCTCCGTGCTGTGGTCGGGCCGCTGCTCCGCCTGGTCGCATGACCTCTCCTCGGGGCCGGGCTCGCAAGCGCGACGCCCGGCCCCGTTCGTTGCAGCCGGGCGCGCGCGAGCCCGGCCTCGAGCGAGCCAAGCCGCCTCCGTCCGCCCGGCGCGTCGGCGCGTTGCGCGCGTCGACGGAGACGCGCGCCGGGATGCTCGGGACAGCCCCGCCCGGGCTCGCATCGCCGGCGGGCCTTCTCGGCACCTCCGAGGACGAGTCCGGCGCCGATCCGCGCCCGCCGGGTCGATCCCAGGCCGCCGCTCCCGTCCCGCCCGAAGCGTCGCGCATCCCTCCGTCGCAGGTCCCCGCCCCAGCGGTGGTGGCGCGACCGGCGCCCCCTGCCACCCCCACGCCCACGCCCACGCCCACGCCTGTGCCGACGCCGATGCCGGCGGGTTCTCCACCCCCGCGGCCCCTAAACGTCGCTCCGTCGCCGCGGCCTGACCTGTTGCGGGCGCGCGTTCCCACGCCGCCGCCTCCCGGGCGCCCGCCTGGCGCGGCCCGCGCTGCGCCCGCCGCGATCCTGCCTCCGTCCGGTGCTCCGCAGCGGAGGCGGTCCTTCCCGCGGTGGGGGACGGCGGTCGTCTTGGCCGTGGCGTCATCGGGCGCGCTCGTCGCCCTTTGGCTGGCGTTCGCGACGGGACCCGAGCCGGTCGTCGGACCCGAGGACGAGGCACTCGGCGTCGCGCTCCAACGCGCTGCTCCACGCCCGACGCTCCCGCCGGATCGCGTCCTCGTGGAGGGTGCGGCCCCGCCTCGCGAGAGCATCTATGACCCGGCCGAGCGCTTCCCCGCCGTCGGGGCCGACTTCCAGGTGCCCTACCTTGATCTCCCCTCCCTGCCGGAGACCGGCATCGTGGGGGGAGACCGCATTCGCGAGGCCATCCTCGAGGTGCGCGGCCTGTACCTGCGTTGGGAGTCCCCGGAGCTGAAGGAAGCGTTCCTTCGCTCTGAAGTGCACCTCCCCGGTGGGATGCAGGTGGCGGCGACGGAGGAGCGCCCCGCCGGAGTGCCCCTCCCCCTCGTCCTCGGGATGCTGCCTCGCTTCGGATTCCGGGCCCAAGTGCGTCCGCCCATGATCCGGATCCTCCGGTTCGACGGCCCCGGATCGGATCGACCACGGCCCCGCTGATCGAGGGCGGCGCCTGGGCCGGGGCGGTGGACGCGCCCCCTCGCGGCGGCGCGCCCGGTCGGTCTACCCCTCGCCGCGATAGATCACGAAGCAGCCCGGCGTCTCGAAGACGTGGATCTCCCGGAGGGGGAGTCCGGTTCCCTGCAGGCGGTCCCAGATCCAGATCGCGATGTTCTCGGCCGAAGGGATCGGGATCGCCTCGTTCAGGTAGGTGTGGTCGAGGGGCTCGATCACCCGCTCCTTGACCACCCTCTTCACGAGGGCGAAGTCGATCGCGAGCCCCGTGGACGGGTCCACCGGCGCCTCGCACAGCACGCGCAGGCGGTAGGTGTGCCCGTGGAGCCGCTCGCACTTGCCGGCGTAGTTCGGCAGGTTGTGCGCGGCGTCGAAGTCGTACTCGGTCGCGACGATCACGGGGGCGGCTCTCTCGGGTTGCCTAGACGATACGCGCCGCGCCCCGAACCGTCCCCTGCCGGAGCCAACGCCCCACGGGGCGGAGGTCCGCCCCCGAGGACGGGAGGGGGGAAGTCCATCCTCCTCCGCCGTCCTGCCCTACAATCCGCCCCTGCGGCCGGGTCCCCCCTAGGGACCCGGTTGGCGGAGGACGTCCTCGATGCATCGGTTCCGCGGCCTGCCGGTCGCTCTCCTGCTGCTCGCGACGCTCGCGACGGCCGTCCTGCGCGCCCGCGAGGGGCGCGCAGGGGAGCCGCCGCCTCCCCCGAAGCGCACGCGGATCGATCTGACGTGCGAGGGCGAGGCCGTCCCCGCGCGGGTGGCCCCCGGCGGGACGGGCGAGCTGGTGCTGCGCGCCCGCCTGCGCGATCACGTCCACGTCTACGCCGACGACACGTTCTCGGTGATTCCCGTCGCCCGCGCGGGCGTGACCTACGGCAAGCCCGTCCGCTCGCCCACCTCGCCATGGAGCGACCCCAGCTTCCCCGACGAGCCGCCGATCCCGGTCTGGATGGGCTCCCTCGAGATCCGGGTCCCGTTCACCCTGGCGTCCGACGCGGTCCTCCCCCTGACCGTCGGAGCGATGCTCAAGTGGAGCGCGTGCGACGAGGGCAACTGCTATCCCCCCGACAAGCTCCCGGCGCCGGTGCTGGTCGAGATCACGCCACCCGTCCTCCCCGCCAGCGCGCCGGCGAGCCCCGCCGGCCCGGGGGCCGTGCCGATCCCCGGGCCTCCCGTCGTACGGCCCGCCCCCTCCGCGCAGCC
>JAYTCP010000229.1:0-8892 GCA_043736435.1 Planctomycetia bacterium
GGCGGCGAGCGGTTCAAGCCCGAGGAGGCCGCCCTGGCCGCCAAGCTCAAGACGAGCATGGTCAACCTCGCCGTCGAGGGCCGCCCCTTCAAGGAGGTCCTCCAGACCCTCCAGATCCAGACGGGCGTCAACCTCCTCCTCGACGCGCGCATCGCGGTCGAGGTGGGCGACACGAACGTCCCGCCGATCACGGTCGAGCAGGTGAGCCTCGAGCAGGCCCTCAACATGCTCAAGGACACGGTCGCGGACGTGATCTGGAACATCCAGGGCAACATCGTGGTCTTCACCAAGAAGGAGTTCGTCAAGCGCAACCTGGTGATGCAGGCCCACACGGTGGCCGACCTCACCGCCGGCCTGACCGAGTTCCGCCCCCCCAAGATCGACCTGGTGCCCGCCGACCAGGTGAACGACGAGGAGAACCCCCTCTTCGGCGGCGAGGGCGAGGAGACGGTGAAGCCGTACGGCTCGATCACCGACCTCATCGACCTGATCAAGGCCGCGGTCGGCGTCGCCGGCACGTGGGAGGTCGAGGGCGCCGCGATCAACGAGCAGGGCACCGGGACCATCGTCGTGAAGCACACGGGGGAGATCCAGGGCCAGGTCGAGAAGTTCCTGAACGACCTGCGCGCCTTCGCGGGCATCGTCGTGACGGTCGAGACCCGGTTCCTCGAGGTCTCGGACAACTTCCTGCGCGACGTCGGCGTCGACTTCCGCGGCCTGGGCGGCTCGTCCGGCCCCGGCAACCCGATCGTGAACCTCGACGACGTGACGAACGGCCTCGAGGACAAGGCGTCCGCGGGGCGTGACAACGGCGGCCCGGGCCTCTCGGCCCCGGCGCTGAACCCGTCCGCCGGCGCGTACTTCAACGACGGCCAGGACGGCGACTTCCGCGGGCGCACGGAGAACATCTTCGAGCGTCCCCTCGGTCGCGTGCTGTCGAGCCTCGGCGGCGCCACCATGACGCTGACCTACCTCGACGACTCGGCGCTGTCCGCGCTGGTCACGGCGGTGGAGAAGACCCAGTCGGGCCGGACGCTGACGTCCCCCAGGATCACGGTCTACAACACGCAGCGCGCGAACCTCACGGTCGTCAACCAGCTGTCCTACATCCAGGACTTCGACGTGGAGGTCGCCCAGACGTCCTTCATCGCCGACCCGATCATCGGGATCATCCAGGACGGCCTCACCCTCGACGTGCGTCCCACGGTCAGCAACGACCGGAAGTACATCACGCTCGAGCTCCAGCCGACCGTGGCCAAGCTGGTCGAGCCCATCGTCACGTTCTCGACGACGCTCGGCTCCTCGTTCACGCCCGTCATCATCCAGCTCCCCGAGCTCCGGATGCAGCGCGCGCGGACGACCGTCCGCATCCCGGACGGCGGGAGCATCATCATCGGCGGCCTGAAGAACATCAGCACCGTCGACCGCCAGAGCGAGACCCCGTTCCTCGCCAAGATCCCCCTCCTCTCGTTCCTCTTCTCCCGCAAGGGCCGGAGCGACGAGCAGTCCAACCTGATGATCATCGTCAGGGCGAGGATCACGGACCTGCAGGAGGAGGAAGCGAACCTGCGCGGAAGGTAGCGACCTCGCGCCACTTCGGCTGAAGGCCCCGGCGTCCGACTGGACGCCGGGGCCTTTCCCTTTCCGGGCGGATGTCCATCTCTCGCGCGGCTCGTTCCGCGGGCGCCGGGGAGGGGCGAAGAGCGTGCGCAAGAATCGACGCGTGTCTTCTTCCGGCGCCCATCAGGCGCCGAGGAGGGGGAGGCCGCGTGTCGCGGCCGGCGTGGGGGAGGGTCCGCCTCCCCACCAGCAAGGAAACACAGAGCCTGCGCAATTCTTGCTCAGGCTCTGAGAGCGGCCGGGAGCCCTGCGCCGATGCGAGCCTGCCCAGCCGCGCGCCCGCGGCGCCGCGCCGGGTAGGATGCCTCCGTGCCCTCCCCCGCCCTCGACATCGTCCTGTTCGACATCGACGACACGCTGTACAGCACCACGGCGTTCTCGAGCGACGCGCGCCGCAACGCGATCCTCGCGATGATCCACCAGGGCCTCGACGTCACCGAGGAGGAGGGCGTCCGGGAGCTGACCGAGGTGGTCTCCGAGTTCACCTCGAACTACGACGAGCATCTCGATCGTCTGCTCGACCGGCTGGGGCCCGTGAAGTGGGCGGGCCGGAACCCGGCGGTCCTGATCGCGGCGGGCGTCGTCGCCTACCACCAGACGAAGGAGCGACAGCTGCGGCCCCTTCCCGACGCCGTGGTCCTCCTCCGCCAGCTCCACCAGGCGCGCGTGCGGACCGGGATCCTGAGCGCCGGCCTCCGGGTGAAGCAGGCCGAGAAGCTCGTGCGTCTCGGGGTGCTGCCCTGGCTCGATCCCGGCGCGATCTTCTTCTCCGACCAGATGGGCGTCAGCAAGCCGAACCCGAAGATCTACGTGAAGGCGCTCGAGGCCCTCAAGGTGCCCCCCACGCGGGCGATGTACGTCGGCGACCGCCCCGAGACCGACGTCGCGCCGCCCCGGTCCATCGGCATGCGCACGGTCCACTACCGGGGCGCCCACGGGCGGTACTCGGCGCACCCGGGCAGCCCCCCCGCCGACCACGAGGTCGAGCTCCTGACCGACCTCAAGCCGATCCTCCGCGACCAGTACGGCCTGCCGATCTGACGGACCGAGGTGAGATCCCGCCGGGCCGATCGGCGCGGGGGAGGCACGCGGCCACCCGCCCGTGCGCGACGCGCCCCACGCCCGAACTGAGCCTTCAGGTGGCCTTCCAGGGACGTCCGCGGGCCCCCGGGGGCATACGCAGGGCGGCCTCTATCGGATCGCGGCGATGGCGGCGATCTCGACCTTCGCGTCCTTGGGGAGGCGGGCCGCCTGGACCGTGACCCGGGCCGGAGGGGAGCTCGGGAAGAAGCGCGCGTAGACCTCGTTCATGGCGCCGAAGTCGGCCAGACTCGCGAGGAAGACGTCGCACCGCAGGGCGAGGTCGAGGCCCGAGCCCGCGGCCTCCAGGACGGCCTGCAGGTTCTTGAGGCACCGCTCGGTCTCGAGCCCGACGTCGCCCCCCCCCACGAGCACGCCCGTGGCCGGGTCGAGGGCGATCTGCCCGGCGGTGAAGACGAGCCCGCCGGCGACCATGCCCTGGCTGTAGGGGCCGATGGCCTTGGGGGCGGCGGGGGTCGAGACGATGCGGCGGTCGGTCACGGGGTCCTCCGGGGCGTGGAAGCTGCGGTCTCGGGCAGATGGCAGGCGGCCCACTGGTCGCGGCGGTGCTCGCGGAGCTCGGGGGCTTCGGTCGCGCATCGGTCGAACGCCTTCGGGCAGCGGCTGCGGAACGGGCAGCCCTCGATCCGGGCCGTCGGACTCGGGATCTCCCCCGGGAGCGGGATCCGCTTCCGGTGGGCCTCGATCTCGGGGTCGGGCACCGGCACTGCCGAGAGCAGGGCCTCGGTGTAGGGGTGGAGCGGCGAGGCGAACAGGGCGTCGCGCGTGGCGAGCTCGACGATCCGCCCGAGGTACATGACCGCGATGCGGTCGGACACGTGCCGGACGACGCCGAGGTTGTGGGCGATGAACAGATAGGTGAGGCCGAGCCGCCGGCGCAGATCCTCGAGCAGGTTGAGCACCTGGGCCTGGACCGAGACGTCGAGCGCGGACACCGGCTCGTCGAGGAGCAGGAGGTCGGGCTCGAGGGCCAGCGCGCGGGCGAGCCCGATGCGCTGGCGCTGGCCGCCGGAGAACTCGTGCGGGTAGCGGCGCCGGAGCGACGCGTCGAGGCCGACGGTCTCGAGGAGCTCGCAGACGCGGGCCTCGCGGGCCGAGCCCCCGGGCAGTCGCCCGTGGATCGCGAGGGGCTCGGACACGATGCGGGCCACGGTCATCCGCGGGTTGAGGCTCGCGTAGGGGTCCTGGAACACCATCTGGAGCCGGGGACGGGCCTCCCGCCAAGCGCTCTTCCCGCCCCGCGCGAGGTCGACCCCGTCGAAGAGGATCGTGCCCCCGGTGATCGGCACGAGGCCCACGATCGCGCGGGCGGTGGTGGACTTGCCGCACCCCGACTCGCCCACGAGCCCCAGGGTCTCTCCGCGGCGGAGGTCGAACGAGACGCCGTCGACGGCGCGCACGGGTCCCGCGGGAGAGGGGAAGTGCACCTCCAGGTCCCGGATGGAGAGGAGCGGCCCCGACACGTCGTTGGAGGCGCTCATCGCACCTCCTCGGCGGGGATGACGCAGCGGCGCAGCCGCCCGGATCCCGCGGGCACCAAGGCCGGGACGCCGTTCGAGCATTCCGGTCGGCCCAGGGTGCAGCGGGGTAGGAACGGGCAGGCGTCGAAGGGCTGGTCGAGCCGGGGAGGCATCCCCTCGATGTGCGCCAGGCGGCCGTGGGCGGTCTTCTCGACCCGGGGCACGCTGCGCAGGAGCGCCGCCGTGTAGGGGTGGAGCGGGCGGGCGAACAGCTCCCGGACCGGCGCCTCCTCGACCACGCGACCCGCGTACATGACGAGGATGCGGTCGCAGAGCCCCGCCACGACGCCGAGGTCGTGCGTCACGAGGACGATCGCCATCCCCCGCTCGCGCCGCAGCTCTTCGAGGAGCTCGAGGATCTGCGCCTGGATCGTGACGTCGAGCGCCGTCGTGGGCTCGTCGGCGATGAGCAGGGCGGGATCGCACAGGAGCGCCATGGCGATCATCACGCGCTGACGCATGCCGCCCGAGAACTCGTGCGGGTACGAACGGATGCGTCGCTCCGGGTCGCTGATGCCCACCCGATCGAGGAGGGCCACCGCGCGCTTGACGGCTTCGCGCCGCGTCAGGTGAAGGTGGAGCATCCCCACCTCGGCGAGCTGCTCCTCCACCGTCAGGTACGGGTTCAGGCTCGTCATCGGGTCCTGGAAGATCATGGCGATCCGGTTGCCCCGGATGCGGCGCATGTCCTTCTCGGGCAGGGTGACGAGGTCGCGTCCGTCGAAGCGCACGGACCCGGCGGCGATGCGCCCGGCGGGCTTGGCCAGCAGGCGGAGGATCGACAGGTTCGTCACGCTCTTCCCGCAGCCCGACTCCCCCACGATGCCGAGGATCTCGCCCTTGTGGACCCGGAACGAGACGTCGTCGACCGCGCGCACCACCCCGTCCAGGGTGCGGAACTCGGTACAGAGCCCGAGGACCTCGAGCAAGGGGGTGTCGGGGGAGAGGGTGCTCACCGGCGCGTCTTCGGGTCGACGGCGTCGCGCAGCGCGTCGCCGACGAGGTTGAGGGAGAGGAGGGTGACGGCGAGGAACAGGCTCGGGAAGAACAGGAGCCACCAGTCGATCCTGATGCCGTTCACCACGGCCACGCCCTCGTCGACCAGGGCGCCCCACGAGAGCGAGACGCCGAGTCCGAGGTAGGAGAGCGCGGACTCGAGCAGGATCACGGCGGGCACGGTCAACGTGGCGTAGACGACGATCGGACCCACGCAGTTCGGGAGGATGTGCCGGCCGATGATGCGGGCGTCGCTCGCACCGGACGTGCGTGCCGCGAGCACGAACTCCTGGTGGCGCAGCCCGATCACCTGCCCACGGACGATGCGGGCCATGGACAGCCACTGCACGGCGCCCAGGGCGGCGAAGATCGGCAACGAGTTCCCGCGGTCCTTGTCCTCGAACATGAGGGTGATCAGGATCACCAGGAACATGTACGGGATGCCATAGAGGAAGTCGACGAAGCGCATCATGATCTCGTCGACCTTGCCCCCGTAGTATCCGGCCACGGCGCCCCAGAGCGTGCCGATCACCACCGAGACCAAGGTCGCCACCAGCCCGACCGCGAGGGACATGCGCCCCCCGATCAGCATCCGGGCGAAGCAGTCCCGTCCCAGCGAGTCCGTGCCGAACCAATGATCCGCGCTCGGCGGCAGGTTGTGGAGCGCCGGGTTCGTCCGGTGCTCGTCCGCGAAGCCCGGGCCGATGCCGAACCAGCCGTCCAGGCATCGCAGGATGACCGGCCCCAGGGTGCAGAGCAGCACGATGCCGAGCAGGAGCGAGGCACCGGTGACGGCCCAGGGGTTCCGCGAGAGGCGGCGCCATGCCTGCCCCCACGGCCCGATGCCTCGGGTCGGCGGCGGCGCCAGCGTCCCTGCGGGGGCTACGTCGAGGCCGCTCATCCGCGCTCCTTCACCCGCGGATCGAGCTTCGCGTAGGCGAGATCGACGAGCAGGTTGAAGAAGATCACGAAGCCCGAGTAGAGCAGCATGGTGCCGAGCACCACGTAGTAGTCGCGATTCACCGCGCCTTTGACGAAGTACTGTCCCATGCCGGGGATGCTGAACAGCGTCTCCACGACGAACGAGCCCGTCATGATCTGGGCGGCCGCGGGGCCGAGGTAGGACACCACGGGCACGATGGCGCCCTTGAATGCGTGCTTCATGACGACCTCACGCTCGGCGAGCCCCTTGGCGCGGGCGGTGCGGACGAAGTCCTGCGTCATGACCTCGATCGTCCCGCTGCGGGCCAGCCGCGCGATGTAGGCCGCGTACGGCAGCGCCAGCGTGATCGCCGGGAGCACGAGGTGGCTGACGCCACCCCATCCCGCCACCGGGAGCCACTCGAGCTTGATCGCGAAGACGAGGATCAGCAGCGCGCCGATCACGAACGACGGGAGGGACACCCCGATCATGGAGACGCCCATGCCGAGGCCGTCGGCGAGCGACCCGGGCTTCAGGCCCGCCCGGATGCCGAGCGTCATCCCGAGGGCGGTCGCGATCACGAGGGAGAGCAGGCCGAGCGTCAGGCTGACCGGAAGCGCCGGCAGCAGGAGCTCGGTGACGCTGCGCCCCTCGACCTTGATCGCGGGCCCCATGTAGCCGTCCGCGACCAGGTTCTCGACGTACTTGCCGAAGAAGCGCGCACCCCCCACGAAGCTGCGGTCGAGGATCCCGTACTTCTTCTCCTGCTGTCTCCGCACCGCCGGGGACGTGTTCTTCTCGCTCGCGAACGGGTCGCCGGGCGCCAGGAACATGAGCTGGATCGCGACGAAGAGGAGCAGAAGGAACAGCGGGATCGCCCAGAGGACACGCGAGAGCGCCATTCGCGGCAGGAACCGCGCGCCGGCGGCTCCCACGACCGCCCCCACCACGAACCCGAGGGGCACCCCGAACGGTCCCCGCGCGAGGAGGAACGCGAGGAACCCCAGCGCAAGGCCCCCCAGGGGCCGGAGGATGGGCCTGCCTCGACCCACGTCAGTTCTTCCGGATGCGAAGGTCGCGGAGGGGGTGGAGGTCCTGGAGGTTCGGGATCCTCGTCCCGTCGGGCTGGATCAGCTCCGTGCGGAAGCCCTCGACGCGCGGCGAGACCAGGTTCGTGACGACGTAGTAGTAGATCGGGATGAACGGGTGCCCGCTCCGCACGAGAATGCCTTCCGCTTCGCGGAACAGGTGCATGCGGAGGGGCTCGGCGGCCGAGACGCGCTCCGCGGGCGTCTTCGCGGCCACGAGGGCCGCCAAGAGCTCCTTCGCGCGGTCCGGCTCGGTGAGCTTCGGGATCACCTCGTCTGCCGCGACCTCGAGCGCGAACGGGTCCGCGGCCAGGCCGATCAGACGGTCGTAGAGCGGGTCCCCCCATCCCGTGTTGTTGTTCCCGCCCTTCGTCACCCACAGGTCGAGGAACGTCATCGGGTCGCGGTAGTCGGCGACCCACCCCGCGCGGCAGACCTCGTAGTCGAGCTGGGTCTGGCTGAGGAGATACGACTGCCACTCGGCGACGTACGCCTTGGCCTCGACCCCGAGGTTGCGGCGCAGCTGGTCGGCGACGAACTCGGTGATCTTCTGGTGGCCCTCGCTCTTGTTGAAGAGGACGCCGAACGCCGGGAAGCCCTTGCCGCCAGGGAAGCCCGCCTCCGCCAGCAGCTTGCGCGCGCCCTCGGGATCGAACCCCATCGGGCTCTTGGGCGGGAGGTAGCCCGGCATGGGCGGCACGATCGAGCTGGCGGGAGTCTCGCCCTTCCGGGTGACCTGGTCCACGAGGAGCTGGCGGTCGATGGCCTTGCTGAGCGCCAGCCGGACGCGCGGATCGTCGAAGGGCTTGCGCGTGACGTTGATCCGGAAGAAGTACGTGATGGCCGACGCGTTCGCCTTGAAGTCAGGCCGCACCTTCAGCTGGTCGATCAGGTCCGGCGGATAGGTGGCGGGCAGCCAGTCGACGTCCCCCAGGAGGTACAGGTTGAGCGAGGTCGTCGCGGTCTCGATCGGCAGGACGTCGATGGTCTCGAGTGCCACCTCCTTCGCCGCCCAGTACGTGTGGTTCTTCACGAGCCGGATCTTCCGGTTCACCTCCCAGGAGGCGAGGCGGAACGGCCCGTTGCAGACGCAGGTCGCCCGGTCCCGGAACCAGGCCTCGGGGTTCTTCTCGACGGCCTGCCGCGGCGAGGGCAGCGCCGAGTGGAACGACGTCAGGTCGAGGAAGTACGGCACGAAAGCCGTCAGCTCGACCACGAAGGTGTCGTCGTCGGGGGCGAAGGCCCCCTGGTCGACCCCGAAGTGAGCCTGCGCGTCGGCGTGCTCCGCCTCCCGGCGGGCCGCGTCCCGCTCGAAGGCCGCGCCGACCTCACGGAGCAGGTCGGGGGAGAGCTCGCCCGTCGTCGTGTCGATCGCGTCCACGAGCGCCCGCTCGCGCGTGCGCACCACCGTGTCCCGGACCGCGAACTCCGCGAGGAACGTCTGCCAGTCCTTCGCCGCCACCGCGGCCGTGCCCGCGCCCGCGAGCGAGCGGAAGCCGCCGAGGATGCCCAGCTGGCCCGGCCGCTCCTTGGCGGCGGGGTCCCCCCGGAGGGCCTTTACCTGCGCACCGAAGGTGTTGTACGCCTCCGCGTGCCGGACGCAGTGCAGCAGATAGGCGTACTCCGAGAGCGTCTCCGGCTCCTG
>JAYTCP010000230.1:0-2625 GCA_043736435.1 Planctomycetia bacterium
GATTCTTCGCCGTCCGACGGCCGGTCCGCGTCCATGCGGTCCTCGCGGCCCGACGGGCGGTCGGGCGTCGGCGGGGAGTCTACCGCTCGTTCGGCGGACCGAGGCGTGAACCGTTTCGGCACCGCGAGGGCGCGTTCGCCTCCCGTTCGGTCGGCGCGTCGGTCGGCGTGGCCGCGGGCGCCTCGGCTACCGCTTCTTCTTGCGGGCACCCTGCATGCGCGCGATGCGGGCGGCGCGGTCCTCGGGGGTCAGGTTGGCCCAGAAGGCCTTGAGCGCCCGCTTCTGCGCGGTGCGGTCCCGCGACGGCTTCGCGTCCGACGCGGGGCCGGTCTCGGCCGCGTCGCCCGTCGTCTCGGAGGCCGGTGCTCCCTC
Organism: Planctomycetia bacterium; assembly: GCA_043736435.1. Taxonomy (GTDB): domain Bacteria; phylum Planctomycetota; class PLA2; order PLA2; family JAEUHO01; genus JAYTCP01. The sequence continues at coordinate 373 of JAYTCP010000230.1, forward strand.
GGCGCGCGACGGTCCGGGCGGCAGGGCTGCCTGGGGACCCGGCAGCGCGGCCGGGACGGTCGGAGGCGGCGTGACGAGGGCGTCGGAGCCCCCCTCGAGCGTGAGCATGTGCTGGACGAGGGTCTGGGCCGACGCGAGCAGATCGCGCAGGGACAGGAGGAGCGCGCGGTGATCCATGGCGGGAGCGAGCCTACGCCCCGCCGCGGGCCGCGCCAGCCAGGTTCGGGGTCGCGGGCCCCCCGGCTGCGCGCGTGAGCGGGAACCGGCCCGCTGCTTCTCCCGGCGCCCATCAGGCGCCGAGGAGGGGGAGGCCGCGTGTCGCGGCCGGCGTGGGGGAGGGCCCGCCTCCCCCACCAGCAAGGAAGCTCAGAGCCTGAGCACCTGTTGCTCAGGCTCCGACCATCCACCTCTCCCGATTGCGCGGCGGATCGACTACCGTACGTGCGACGACATGAACGGCACCGAGCCCACCGACTCCGCCCCCGCGAACGACCCGCTGCGTGCGTTCCTCTCCGGGAAGCGCCGCAGCGAGCGCCAGGCGTGCAACCTCGCCGTCGAGATGCGCGGCGGCGGCGCCGTGGTGCCCGGCACGGCGATCGATCTCTCCGAGGGCGGCGCGATGGTGCGCGTCGAGCTGTCGGCGCTCAACGTGATGAAGCCCGAGATGAGCCCGTTCGAGCTGCTCGAGACCCTCGAGCGCTACTTCAGGAACGGGATGCAGCTCGTGTTCCTGCGGGAGGGCGTGCGCGTGCCCGGCACGCTCGTGCGCCTGTCCCCTCCGACGAAGCCCGGGGAGGACGTCCGCATCGGGTGTCGGTTCGAACGCGAGCTCGGGTCCGAGGAGTCCGCGCGGCTCATGCGCGCGCCGCCGGCGATGCCGCTCGTGCCGCTGCGCCTCGCCCCGAAGACCGCCGAGGGGCTCTACATCTACCTGAGCACGCCGGAGGGCGCGCTCGCGGGTCCGCTCCACCTCGCGCGCGCGACCGGCCTCGACGGCGCGACCTTGGACGCGCGGGTCGAGACGAGCCGTCCCGTCTCGCTGGAGGAGGTGGGGCTGGGCCTGTCGCACCCCGGCCTCTTCGGTCGGATCGTGGTGAACGGCAGGTCGATCTGGGGGGGCCCGCTCCACCTGGAGGCCCTGCGCCCGGCGCTCTCGATGACCCCCTGCGTCGAGGGGCGGTTCACCACGCTCGTGCCGTTCGGGCGGGCTGTCGAGAAGCACTTCCGCCGACGGAGCTGACGCGCGGACGGGCGCGGCGGAGCGTGGGCGCGCGCGGAGCCCTCTACCAGACGGGGGCGAGCCAGGCCCCGACGCTCGCGTAGGCCAGCCACGCGGCGGTTCCGGCGGCGACCACGGCGAGACCCAGGGCGAGCGGCCAGCGGGGGACGCATCCGCAGGCGGCCGACGCGGCGAGCAGGCCCACCGACGCCGGCGGGACGAGCACGCGGCTGCCGTGGTTGAGGGTGGCGTGGCCCGCGACGAGCAGGCCGACGAACGCGAGCGCGAGGGCGGGCGCGACGGTCGACGGCAGCACCGGCACGCGCGCCCACCACGCGCACAGCGCCGTGACCGCCACGGCGACGGCGAGCGCGAGCGCGGCGGCCGCCATCACCGAGGCGCTTCCGAACTGGTAGAGGAGGGCCGCCCCCGCCGTGAGGGCGACGAGCCAGGCCGCGACGGCGGAGGCGCACCTCCCGGCGCGGGTCGCGCGCTCGGAGGTGGTCCAGAGCACGGCCACGGCCACTCCGGCGACGGCGGCGCGCCCGATCGCCTCGCCCGCGGCAACCGCATGCGGGATCAGGGGCCGGAGGATCAGCCCGGCGGCCGCGGAACCGAGGAGCGCGCGGAGGCCGAGGGCCGCGAGGGGGGGCACGCGGACGGAGCCGAGGCCGATCCCGAGGAGGGCGCCGGCAGGCGCGAGCCACACGACCCACTGCCACGTGGAGTCGGACACAGCGAGGGGCAAGCTCGGTCGCACGCCGCACGCGGAAAGAGCCGCTACGAAGCCCGCAGCGAGTCCCAGGGCGAGGAGGGCGTCCCGCGCCCGGGCCGAACGCCGGCTTACGAGCGCGCCGAGGAGCGCCGCCCCCACGCAGACGGCGGCGGGGAGGAGGACGAGGCGGAGGAGCGCGTCGATGGGGCGCATGCGCTCTCCGAGCCTGAGCAACAAGTGCTCAGGCTCTGTGTTTCCTTGCTGGTGGGGGAGGCGGACCCTCCCCCACGCCGGCCGCGACACGCGGCCTCCCCCTCCT
>JAYTCP010000231.1:0-1967 GCA_043736435.1 Planctomycetia bacterium
CATCCTCGCCCATGGGACTCGCCATGACCCATCCCTGCGTCGCGGGCTGGCCCTGGGCATCCACCACGGTGCCCTCGATGACGACGCCTCGCTCGAAGCGGATCACGAGGTCCTCGGTGCCGGCCCGCACCGCCTTCACGACCATGTTGCGCTGCGCGCCGCCGCTCGCATCCCAGGACATCGCCGTCAGGTCGACGACCGCGCCGGGAGCCAGCCCCTCGATGCGGAATCGGCCCCCCGCGGTGACCTGGGAGTTCTGCCCCCCGTTCTGCACCTGCACGTAGCACTGCTTGCACGGCTCGCCGTCGGGAGCGAGCACCTTGCCCGCGATCACGAGACCCTTCGTGAGCGTGATCGTCGCCGAGGTCTCCCCGGCGCCGAGCTTCTTGGACTCGGGCCGGATCCAGCCGGCCGGTACCTTCGCGGTGAGTTCCACCACCACGTCGGGGACGAGGCCGCGGAGCCGGAAGCCGCCGTCGACTCCGGACTCGTCCGTGCTGCCGCCGCCGGAGACGGTCACGCCCGCGACGCCGCTCCCGTCCGGCCCCACGACGCGTCCGAGGACCTCGCGGCCGGCGTCGAGGCGCACCTCGAGCTCGGCGTCGCCGGTCACCGAGAACGTCTTCGGTCGCAGGTTCATCGGCAAGCCGTCGCCATCGCGGGCGCCACGGGCGGTCAGGTCGAAGGGCTTCGCGCGCGCGTACTCCCGTCGGAGGATCCCGCCGACGACCTCCTCCCCGCCGCCGTAGGGGGAGTAGCCCCTAAAGCCCTCGTTCGGTGCGCCGGCCGCGGCCGTCACGGTGCAGAGGGGGATGGGCTGGCCGTCGGGGCCGACGATGCGGGCGACCACCCGCGTCTTCAGGCGCTTCGCGACGACGATCTTGACGCCCTCGGCCGGCGCGCGGATCGGCTCCTTGCCGCCGCCCGGCGGCGCCACCGCGTAGTTCACGCCTTCGTCGTTCTCCTGCATGGCCTGGATCGTCACGGGCCCCTCGGGCACGGCGGGGAACACGAAGGTCCCGTCCGCCTGGGAGACCGCGTAGCTGGACGCGTTCGGGTCGCTCGTACTCGCGGCGTTGAGCTGGATGCCGCCGACCGGGGCGCCGTCCGCGTCCACGGCGGTCCCCGAGACGCGCGCGGCACGCACGAACTTGACGATGAAGCCATCCCGGTGCTCCCCCGCCTTCAGGGCCGGCGTGACCGGCGCCTGCTTCGAGAGCCCGAGGGGGCTGCGCACGCTGAGCTGCAGGTTCCCGGTGGCGAGTCCCTCCAGCCGGAACGCCCCTGCCTCGTCGCAGGTGGTGCTGCCGTTGATCCAGTTCGTGCCGTCGCCACCCCACCAGTCGATCGAGCAGCCGACGACGGCCTTCCCGTCCGCATCGAGCACGGTCCCCGCGAGGGAGGCGCCGACGGCCATGACGAGGGCCACCTCGGGCGGCGGCACCCCGACGGCGAGGCGCACCGGCTCGCTCTGCGTGCCGACGAGCGGCGCCTTCTTCGCCGTGAGCACGAGCGCCTCGGTCGGCGGCAGCGCCTCCAGGCGGAACCGTCCGTCGGCGTCGGTGGCCACCCCGGCGTTGCGGGCTCCGTTCCACGCGACGCCCCACTGCCACATCACCTGCGTGCCGTCCCCGCCCGAACGGGTCACCCGTGCATCTCCGACGGGCGCCCCGTCGGGGCCCGTCACGCGTCCCGTGACGGCGAGCCCGAGGGTCAGCTTCACCGTCTTGCGCGCGACGTCTCCCTCCTTCGCGAGCACGGCCATCAGGGACGGCGGAGGGCCCGCGGTCATCGGCGTGCCGTCGGGCGACATCTCGAAGCTGCGCGGCGCCTGCTCGAGCTCTCGCTGGTAGTGCGTCGGATGCCGCACGTACAGGACGTACCGGCCCAGCGCGAGGCCGTCCATCCGCGCGTGTCCCTCCCGGTCCGTCGCCGTGGGCGCCGCGGAGCGGGCCCCCATGCCGGCG
>JAYTCP010000232.1:0-1621 GCA_043736435.1 Planctomycetia bacterium
GCGGCCCGCACGCGATACCGGTCGCGGGCGACGCTGCGCCGTCCCGTGGACACGAGGGTCTCGACGAGGCGCAGGTGGCTCGGCACGTGGGCCGGGTCCGCGGCGAGGGCTTCCTCGTAGACGGCGAGCGCCTCCTCGACGCGTCCCTCGCGGCGGGCGGCGTCACCCCGAAAGAGGCGGGCCCGGAGGGCGGCGTCGCGGAGCGGCGCGACGGGCGCGGAGGCCGCGGAGCGCGCGGTCGAGCTCGAGCAACCGACAGCGCCGAGCGCGACGGAGCTCACCAGGCAGAGGACCGCGAGGCCCCCGGGAGCCCACACGCAGCGGCAGGGCCTCCGGGCGACGGAGGCGGCGGAATGCGTCGCACGGGCCATTGCCCGCATGGTACCGCCACCCCCGGGTGGACGCCCCCGGGCGAGGGACGCTGCCCCCTTCCCCCCCCGTGCCGCCTTGCGGCGATTTGCACCTCCCCGCGGGCCGTGCCACCCTCGTCGTCATGGACGGCACGGGCACGAGCCCCGACGCACTCACCGAGATCGGCCTCCGCTTCGAGGTCTCGATGGCGGAGGCCCACGCCCGCGCGCACCCCGAGGACTTCGAGGCGCAGCGGTTGCTCGCGTACGCCTACACGGGCGCCGGCCGCCACGCGCAGGCCCTCGAGGCCGACCGGCGCCTCGTCGCGCTTCACCCCGAGCGCTCCGAGCTGCACTACGACCTCGCATGCTCGTACGCGCTGCTCGACCGCGCGGACGAGGCGTTCGCCGCCCTCGACGCCGCCCTGGAGCGCGGCTTCGACGACGGCGAGCACCTGACCGACGACGACGACCTCGCCTCGCTGCACACGGATCCGCGGTGGCCCGCGCTCGTGAAGCGGCTCGAGAAGCCGGAGAGCTAGCCTGACCGCCGCAAGGTCGGGCGCTATCGGCCGCCGGCCTTCTTCGGCGGAGCGCCCTTCGGCTCCGGCTCCGGCTCCGGCTCGGGGGCCACGGCGCGTTGCTCGAGCCAGGCCTCCCAGCGGCGGATCGCGGCCTCCCTCTCGAGGGGAGGCCCGTCGGCCTCGTAGCCCCACCGCTCGCGCGCCGCATCGGCGAGGACGTCGATGCACGTGTGCCGCAGGCGAGCGTCCGGATCGGAGAGGCCCGCCACGAGGGGCGCGAACCCCCGCGGATCGAGCATCGACAGGAGGGCCGCGGAGGCCTCGTAGCGCACCGAGGCGACCGGATCGCGCTCCGCGAGCGTCGCGAGGGTGGGCAGGGTGCGCCGGTCCTTCAGCACGCCGAGGAGGTAGGCCGCCGGCCCCCGCACGCGCGGATCGGGCGAGCCGACCGCGTCGAGGAGCGGAGGGATCGCGGCCTCGCCCCGCGCGAGGATCTGGGTGCCCAGGCCGTCCATCCCAAGGAGCTCTTCCGCGCGCACGGTGCCGAGGCGCGCGACGAGCGCGCGCAGCTCCTCGCGATCCGCCGGCGTGCCGGCGCGGAACGGGCGGTTGCCCTCCCCCGCGTCCACGCGCGCCTCCGGGTCCGGCGCGGGCACCGCGAGACCGACGGGCCGCGCGCGGCAGGCGACCCCGACGACGAGGGCGCCGGTCGCGAGGGCGACGAGCGCTGCGTGGCGAGGTCTGCGG
>JAYTCP010000233.1:0-12909 GCA_043736435.1 Planctomycetia bacterium
GGAACGCGAGATCGTCGCCGGCCGGCAGTCCCACGCCCAGGCGCGCGCCCGTGGGCAGCGCGTCCCGAACGAGCGCGACCGTCACGGCCCGCCCCGACACGTCGATCACGTCGACGGAGAAGGTCGCGCGCAGGGCGAGCCCCCCCGCGGTCGAAGCCGGCAGCGCCACCTCGAGCCGCAGCGTGCCGTCGGCGCCGAGGACGCCTTCGACCGCGTCTCCCTCGAACGGCGGCGGCGCGGCCGCCCCGTCGCCGAAGACGAAGCCGGGCACGGCCTCCGCGGCGTAGGGCTCGTAGCGGGGGCGCAGGCGCGCCGCGCGGCCCACGGCCGGATCGCCCCCCAGAAGGCGTGCGGTCACCTTCACGCCGACCTTCGCCCCCAGCTCGAGATCGCCCGCGGGCGCGTCCACGCTCGCCTCGAGCCGATCGGGGACGAACGCTTCCACCCGGAACGCGTCGCGCCCGAGCGGCGCGTCGCCCGCCGGCCCCGTCACCTCGACGACGTACGTCCCCGTGGGCGCGTCGAGCGCGAGCGACACGTCGACGTCGAGGAGCCCGGACGCGGGCAGCGTGCGCTCGAGGCGCCGGACCACGCGGCGATCGGGCCCTTTCACGCGGACGACGACGGGAAGGCCCTCGGCGGGCGCGTCGCCGCGGGGCGTGCGAACGATCACGTCGGCCCGCGCGACCTCGCCGGGACGCACGAGCCCGCGCTCGGCGCGCACCCACGCCTCGAGCCCTCGCGCGGGGTCGCGACCGGCGACGTCCCGCGAGTCGTGGGCCGTCTCGTGCGCGTCCAGGTCGACGTAGACGAGGTCGTCGGGGGTCGAGACCGTGACGATGCGCGCCGTCCCGCGCACGCCGCGCACGACGAGCAGGCCGCCCTCGTCGGTGACGCCCGAGGTCGCCTCCTGGTTCTGCGCCGTCCACGCAACGACCTTGGCCCCCGCGACGGCGCTGCCGTCGGAGAGCCGCGTGACGAGGACGACGAGCCCCTCGGGGCGGACGCGCACGATCGGCGCGAGATCGCCGATCTGTAACAGGCGCACGTCGTCGTCCCACCGCGAGCGGGGATCGGAGACGCGCACGTGCCACACCCCGCGCGGCCGCTCCCCCACGAGACGGGCGAGGTCGAGGGGGCGCGACCACCGCTCGTTCGGCGGCGCGTCGATGGGCACCCGGCGCTCGATCACGGGCCCGGACGCGTCGTCGGGTCGGGCCCAGTCGAGCGCGAGCGGCACGAGGTTGCTCGCGTGCACGCGCCGCAGCTCGACGAGCACCTCGGGTACGTTGACGCCCACGAGCATCAGCTCGGGGGCCGCCTCGCTCGAGAGGAACGAGCCCCGCGAGGCGAGCCGGACGTCCGGCGAGGGCTCCGGGATGCGGACGGTGCGTCGCACGTCCTTCTCGAGGCGGAGACCCGCGCCGCTGCGCAGGCCCGCCCTCGCGACGACGAGCACGCTGGTGCCGGGCACGAACGCGCCCGAGAGCACGGCCTCGTTCCCGTCGGCGCGGACGGCGAGCGACGCGAGGGGCGGTGACGTCGTGAGCAGCCCGCGCAGGTCCTGCGACGCGAGCGGGTGGCTGAACGTCGCGCGGATCGTGAGCAGCCCGGCCTCGCCTTCCTCCGCGACGACCCGCTCGAGCCCGAGCGTGCGCGGCCACGCGAGCGGGACGCGCACGTCCGCGCCGAGCGCGTTCGCGCCCACGCGCGGCCGCAGGCCCGCGGTCACGACGAGGGTCGTGCCGTCCGGCGGCAGCCCGGCGCGGGACAGGGTGAAGCGCTGGCCCTCGCCGGAGAGATCGAACGGGAGCGATGCGCCGTCGGGCGCCACGAGCGTCGCGTGCTCGCGCAGGTCGCCCTCGGCCACGGATCCGGTCCACTCGAGATCGACGCACGCACGCTCGGTGCCGTCGACGCGCGCGAGCGGCGGTTCGGACAGCGCGAGGACGCTGCTCTCGAAGGCGAGGGCGCCGGCCGTCTCCTTCGCGAGCGCTCGACCGTCGAGGGCCGCGATCGCGGCCCCGAAGCGCACGCGGTACGAGGTGAACGGCGCGAGCGGCTGTCGCGGCTCGAGGAGGAGGCGGCGCGGGGTCACGAACTTCGCGAGGACGGGCGTCGCGGGCTCGAGGCTCACCGTCTCGGTGCCGAGGACGATGCCAACGCCCGCCGGACGGGTCATCTCTGCGTCGAAGTCCACCGTGATGCGCCGGGAGGGACCTTCGAGGTCGGTCTCGAGGGCCACGACGTGCACCTCGGTCCGACCCGGGGCCGCTGGGCCCCGCAGCCCGTGCGCGACGAGGGAGGCGACGAGCGCCACCAGAAGAGATAGGGACACGATCGGCGACCGGAGCGCACGACGAAGCATGGGAAGCCCACCCAAGGGTGCCGGGGCCCCGCCCATGGGGCCTCACTCGGCGGCTCGAATCCTATGCTCGTTCTGCATGTGGTGGGGTCTCCACCGATTCCCCACAACCGGTTGTGGGTAGGCCGCATCTCCATCGAATGAGGGACTAAGGTCCCTAAGAAATCCTCCGAGTCTCGATCCGAATCGGAGGCGAATCAGGTAGGGTTGTCTTTTTCACCCCAAGGAAAGGAGGCGCGAGTGACCATGAACAACGTACGAACCGCGCTGGCCACCTTGCGGAGTGTCCGCAGCTAGACCGCTCCGGAAGGGCACCGGCCCTTCTGTCTGAGGGGTCTGCCGCGTGAGTCGCCTCCGCCGCAGGACCTCCCGCGCGCCCCCGGGCCCGATCCCCGCATCGTGAGCTGTGCTCCGTCGGGTCGACGGGCCGCGGGCGCCCTCCGCCTCGCCCTACCGAGGCCGGTTCCTCCTTCCGCACCGAGCGTCTCCACAGGGTTCCCCCCCATGCCCTCGATCGAGTCCCTGGGCGTCAACGCGGCATTCGCGGCCGCCTTCGCCCCCCACGCCGCCGCGGGCCTCGTGCCGGCCCGCATCTCCGATGCGCAGCGCGACCGCTGGCACGTGCTCTCCGCCGCTGGCCCCCTCCTCGTGGAGGTGTCCGGCCGTCTGCGCCACGAGGCCCACGACGCGGCCGAGCTGCCCGCCGTGGGCGACTGGGTCGCCGTCGCCGCACGCCCCGAGGAGGGGCGCGGCACCGTGCACGCCGTGCTGCCCCGGCGCACGATCCTCGTGCGCAAGTCCGCGGGGCGAACCAGCTCGCCGCAGGTGCTGGCGGCCAACGTGGACGTCGTGCTCCTCGCGACGGCCCTCGACGCCGACTGGAACCCGCGCCGCCTCGAGCGCTACCTCGCCTTCGCGTGGGAGAGCGGCGCGCAGCCGGTCGTCATCCTCACGAAGGCCGACCTCTGCCCCGAACCCGACGCCGTCCGCGCGCAAGCCGAGGCGGCGGCCCCCGGCGCCCCCGTGATCCTCGTCAGCTCCCAGGACGGCACCGGCCTCGACGCCGTCGAGCGCGCGCTGCCCCCGGGCCGCACGGGCGTGGTCGTCGGCTCGTCCGGAGTCGGCAAGTCGACGCTCGTGAATCGCCTGCTCGGCGCCGCGGTCCAGCCCACGCGTGAGGTCCGCGAGCACGACCACCGCGGCGTCCACACGACGACCACGCGCACGCTGTTCGCACTGCCGGGCGGCGGCCTCCTGATCGACACGCCCGGCCTTCGCGAGCTCGCGCTCCTCGACGACGGCACAGGGCTCGCCGGAGCGTTCTCCGACGTGGACGCCCTCGCGACGCGCTGCCGCTTCCGAGACTGCGCGCACGCGACCGAGCCCGGCTGCGCGGTCCTCCTTGCGGTCGAGGCGGGCGAGCTCGACGGCGAGCGCCTCGAGGCGTGGCGGCACCTGGCGCGCGAGTCGGCGTACCTCGCGCGGCGTGACGACAAGCGCCTCATGTCGCAGGAGCGCGCGCGGTGGAAGACGATCGGCAAGGCCGGCACCGAGGCGATGAAGCGCAAACGGGGGATGTAGGCCCGTGGGAGGACTTGGGGCTTTCCGGCCCGAGCAGGGCCGGACGGGGGGCCGGCCCTCCGCGCGCATGGCCGCCACCGGGGGTGGCGGCATCCAAGCGTCGGATCTCTGCCCTTCGCGAGGAAGCGCCTACGATGGCAACGGCTCGAACCCGCGGGAGCGCCGCCATGACCGAATCCGCGCACCCGCAGCGCCGCAAGCCCTCGAAGGGCGCGACGTCGCCCAAGGACGCGGGTCACGCGCGACCGGCGAAGGCCCGGTCGCAGCACCGGAAGTCCCCGGCCGACTCCGGAGCGGCCGCGGACGTGGAGACCGAGGCCGAGCCGCTCGAGGGCGAGGTGATCCCGCCGAGGATCTCGCCGAAGACATCGCGGGTGATCGGCACCGTGTCGCGGTGGATCGCGGGCGTCCTCCCGACCGCCGACGGCGGACCTGCGCCGGTCGTGACCGCCGCCCGCGTCCGCTTCGCCGGTTGGGTCTGGGCCGGCATCGGCCTGCTCGTGGGATGCCTGGCCGGCGCGCTCACGGTGCTCCTGCTCGCGGCCATGCCGAACGTCCCGACGGTGGTCGCGGGCCTCTCGGCCGGCGCGATGCTCGGCGCGACCACCGCGCTCGTCCTCGCGTCCCGGTTCCCCATGGTGCGGAAGGTGGGCGGCATCGCGATGCTGCTCACGCCGCTCCTCCTGCTCGCGGCGCCCTTCCTCCTGCTCGCGGGCGGCATCGCCTTGCTGCTCCGTTTCCCCAAGGGCGGCGCGCGGGGGCGGAAGGCGGGGTAGGCAAACGCTGACGCCCGGGCATGTGACGGGGGGGGCGGCGAAGCACCCCCGGAGCCCTTGATCAAGTCTTTACATGGTCCGGGGCTTCCGTTCATGTGGGGGGTGCACGCTGCTTCCGCACGCGCGAATCCGTCGCACCGGTCCCGGTGCCCCCTCGCGCGTGCGCCCCCGCGAGAATCGACCATGAGCCCGAGCGTCCTTCCCCCCGAGAAGCAGCTCCAGGTCGAGACCCTCAAGCTGTTGGACGAGTTCGAAGGGGTCTTCGACGCGCAAACCGTGAGGGACGAGCTCCGCCGCGCGCTCGACGGCCAGCACGGGGCGCGCATCCGGACCTTCGTCCCCGTCTTCGCCTACCGCTTCGCGCGCGAGGCCCTGCGAGCCCGCGCCGTCGCCGAGGGACGCACGCTGCGCCGCGGAGCGTAGAGGGGCGAGGGGCAGCTACGCGACGAACACGTTGCGCAGGTGCCAGTCGAGGGCCTCTCGGCTCGGCCGCTCAGCCTCGCGGGTGGGCAGCACCAGGAGCGACTGGTCCGCGTACGTGTAGTACCGGCGACCGTTGTTCCAGCGATCGCGAAGGATCGGCGAGACGCGGACCCGATACTCCGGAGTGATCCCCACGTATCCCATGTCGAACAGCGTGTGGAACTCCTTCGTGAGGATGAGCCCGTTCTGAACGTGGTTGCTCCGCGGACCGAGATACGGCTGGATGTGGGCCGCATCGAGGACCGGCTCCGTGTGCTCCCCGGTGACGGCGCATCGCGTCCCGTATGCGCCGAGCAGGCGGGCCCGGAACGTGCCCTGGCCCTCACGCACGACCATCAGGGCCTCACGGCGGCGCCGGGTGTCCACGTCGAGGATCGCGAACGTCGCGTCGAGCTCGGCCTCGACCTCGCGATGGAGGGCATCGTGGGCGATCCGATCGAGGAGCGCCTGCGCCCGGACCGGATCCAGCTCGGTCTTGCCTTGGACGATGTTCTTGGCCCAGCCCTCGGAGACGCCCCAGGGCATCCAGGCCGACGCGGGCCAGAAACGGACGTCGCGCAGCACCGTGCAGCCCATCGGCGCCTGCGGCACGCGGGGATCGAGGAGGTCGAGGCCCCGGAACCTCCCGATGCGCTGGAGGAACGCCGCCTCGTACGGGTCGCCGTTGCGCCAACCGAAGAGGCGCCAGCACTCGTCGAGCCGCAGCGTGGCGAAGTGCGCGAAGAACCCGTAGCCCGCGATCGCGTTGTGCGGGCTCTTGAGGCGGAGGAAGACCGGCTCGCCCGGGGTCATGCGCTTCATCGGGCGCGTCGCCCGAGGCGACCAGAAGTTGACCTCGTCGACGCGCCCGTCGACCGCCTCCCCCGCGAGGAAGTCGAACCACGCCTTGTCGGTGATCGCGATGAAGGGGTGCATGGTCTCCGAGCGGAGCATACCCCGTGCACCCTCTCCCGCTGAGGCCCGCTCTTAACGAGCGTGCCCCTACTGCTCCTTCCCCCCTTCCTGCGCCGCCTCCGCGTCCGCCACCGTGGCGGGGCCGAGGTCGACCTCGTGGAGGTCGTGCTCGCGGCGCAGGACCTGCCCGTCGCGGACCTCGAGCCGGACGTCGCACGAGGCCAGCGTGCCGAGGCGGTGCGCGATCATGAAGGTGGTGCGGCCCTTCATGAGGCGGTCGAGTGCGTCGACGATGGCGGCCTCGGTCTTCACGTCCAGGGCACTGGTGGGCTCGTCGAGGATGAGGAGCGGCGCGTCCTTGAGGAACGCGCGGGCGAGGGCGATGCGCTGGCGCTCGCCGCCCGAGAGGCGCATGCCGCGCTCCCCCACCTCGGTGTCGTAGCCCTTCGGCATCGCGGCGATGAAGTCGTGCGCGTTCGCGGCCTTCGCCGCGGCGACGATCTCCTCGGGCGTGGCGCTCGGACGGCCGTAGGCGATGTTCTCGGCGACGGTGGTCGAGAAGAGGACCGCGTCCTGGAGGACGAACGAGAACTGGTTGCGCAGGTCGCGCAGCTTCCAGTCGCGGAGGTCGGTGCCGTCGAGGAGGATCGCGCCGACGGTCGGGTCGTAGAAACGGAACAGGAGGGAGAGCAGTGTGGTCTTCCCCGAGCCCGTGCGGCCGGCGATGCCCACCCGGGACCCGGCGGCCACGGAGAACGACACGTCGCGGAAGAGCGGCGGGTTCGTCCCGTACGCGAAGGAGACCGCGCGGAACTCGACGGTGCCGACGGCGCGGTCGAGCGGCTTCGCGCCGGGGCGCTCCTCGGCCTCGCTCTTCTCGTCGATCAGGGTGAACGTGCGCTCGGCGCCCGCCAGCGCGCGCTGGAGGTCGGCCATCTTCGTGCCCACCTCGCGCAGGGGGCCGAACAGCTGGCTCAGGTAGCCGACGACGAGCAGGAGCTGGCCCAGGGTCAGCTTCCCCGCGAGCACCTGGCTCGCGCCCACGTAGAGGACGGCTGCGGACACGATGCCGACGGTCAACCCGACGAGAAGGTCGAAGCCGCCGTGGGACGAGACGGCCTTCACGCTCGCGTCGATGCCGGCCTGGGCGTGCTCCTGGAAGCGGCGCTTCTCGCGCTCCTCCTGGCCGAACGCCTTCACCACGCGCACCGCCCCGAGCGTCTCGGAGACGACGGACATCGCCGCGGTCTCGCGCTCCTTGGCGAGCCTCCACCCGGCCCGCAGCCGGCCGCGGAAGAGCCGCGTGAGCAGGAACATCACCGGCGAGGCCACGAGCGCGATGAGCACCAGCTTCTTGTCGATCTGCCACGTCGCGAACACGAGCACGACGATGCGCAGCACCATCGTCACGATGCGCACGAGCCCCTGGACCAGCACGGTCTCGATGGACGACGCGTCGCTCTGCACGCGATAGACCGACTGCGCCGTACCGCCCGTGTCGTGGTACGTGAGCGAGAGGCTCTGGAGGTGCCGGAACAGCCGTGCGCGCAAGTCGAGCACGAGCCGCTCGCCGATCCACGTGCGGTAGATCCACCCGAGCATCTCCTGCACCTGGAGGAGCAGGGACACGGCCACGACCGCGGCCGCCGCCACCCAGAGGAGCGCCTCGGGCCGCTCCCATCCCGACGGCAGCAGGCCGGCGATCCAGGACGGGACCGGCTGGCCGCCGATCACGCTGTCGACGGTGATCTGGAGCGGGATCGGCACCAGGAGCGCGATCGGCGTCGCAGCCAGCTGGAGCAGGAACAGCCCGGTCAGGTGCAGCCAGTACGGGCGCGCCTGGTCGAGCAGCCGCCGATAGAGCGTCCCGTCGGTGTACTTCCTCGGGGAAGGGGGGGGCTCGGGGGACATGGGCTCGCGGCGCGTACTCGGCGGGGGGCCTCGAATCGTACGCGGCCCGCGGCCGGGCTCCCCCGCCGGTCGGCCCGTCGCCCCCTCCCGGAGGAACCATCCTCCGATCGGCTACGATCCGGCCATGCTCGACGTCGTCATCCTCACGGGGCCCTGCGGCGTCGGGAAGTCGTCCGTCGCCTTCGAGTGTTTGAACGTCCTCGAGGCGGCCGGGGTGCCAGCCGCGATGGTCGACGGCGAGCTCGCCTACGTCTCCCCCAGCGACCCGCGCGACCCGTTCGCCTACCGGGTCGCGGAAGCGGCCCTGCGGGCGCTCGGCCCCGTCTATGAAGCCGCCGGGAAACCCCGTCTCCTGCTCGCGCGCGTCGTCGAGGACGCGGAGCAGCTCGCCATCGTCGAGCGGGCCCTTCCCGGCGCCCGCATCCGCACCCTCCGTCTGGTCGCGCGTCCCGAGACGATCGCCGTGCGGCTCCGAGCGCGCGAGATCGGGTCGGCGCTCGCGTGGCACGAGCAGCGGAGCGCGGAGATCGCGGTCTCCCGCCTCGGCGAGCCGATCGACGCCGAGCGGGACGTCGTCTCGATCGCTCGCGACGTGCTCGCGCGGGTCGGGTGGGTTTGACGCGAAGGGCGAACGGCTGCCGGCGGGCCGAGGCCACGCCCCTCTACGGCAGCCGCACCTCGAACGTCGTCGTCTCGCCTGGGCGCACGACCAGGGGGCCCACCGTCGTCTCCCCCTCGTGAGTCAAGGGCGCGACGCGCGCGCGGTAGGTTCTCGCCTGCGCGCTCAACGTCAGGTTTCCCGCGTCGTCGGCACGCGTGCCCTCGGGCAGCCCAGCCGGCATGGGGTCGTAGGGATCCGTCTCAGCGGGCAGCAGTTGGACGTAGGCCTTGGCGGCCGGTGCCCCTTCGCGATCCACGATGTGGACCTTGAGGGTGCCCTCGGCCTCCAGCCGTAAGACGACGGGTCCCGCCGTCCCCGCGGGCACGACAAGGAGGTGAGGCGCACGATCCTCGGTCTTGACCGCGACCAGGAACGCGACTTCGGGCACGTGGGGCAAGGCGGCGTTGCCCTCCGCGTCCGCGGCGGTGCCCAGCAGTTCTCCCCAGGAGGACACGAGCCTGACGCCGGCGAAGGGAATCGGCCTGTCGTGCTCATCGACGATCCGCAGCGCCACGTTTCGCCCATCCTCGAATCGGCCCGTCCCGAGGTCCCTGACCTCGCCCGGGGCCAGCGGCGCAACTTCGGTCAGGAGGGGCGCGCGTCCCTCGACCAGCCAGGCGATGCGGGCAGGACGGCCCACCTGGTCCACGGGGACCTCGAGCGCACCATCCACGCCCACGGAGGTGTCCGCGTCGCCTCTGTACACCGAAGACTCCACCCAGGCCGTCGCCCTCGTCCCTGCGGGCAGGCCCACGGGATGGAGGCGCACACGAGGGAGAGAACCGAGCACGAGGCGCACGGGGTCTCCGCCGGGGCGTACGCCGTCAAAAAACGCTCTCGCGGTGTCGGGCACCCCGTCCGCGGGCGCGGCGACGATCCCGCCGGGGGTGGAGTCGAGGCCTTCGAACCGGAACGCCCCGGTCTCGTCCGACACCGTCCAGGCGCTCGTCGCGCCCTTCCACCAGATCCGGGCCCCCCCTGCGGGCCGACCGTCCGAGAACGAGACTCGGCCCTGCACGGCGAGGTCGCCACGGAACGTGAAGGCGAGGCGGGCGATGCTCCCCGCGGAGACCTCGATCTCCTTCGCGCCGATGGGGAAACCGGCGGCGGCCAGGCCGACCTCGTAGCGGCCGGGCGCAAGCTCCGTGAACTCCCAGGAGCCGTCGCGCGCACGCTCGCCATCCGTGACGTTCGCGTGAAGCCCCTCGCCGTGGAGTCGGACCATCGCTTCGCACTCGAGGGGCAGCCCGTCCACCGTCAGGCGCAGCGCGCCCGACGCCGAGACTCGGATGTCGCGTTGAACGTGCTGGCCGGTCTCCTCGAAGTCGAACGGTTCGCTGGACGCGACGAGGAGCCCGCGGGGCCGGGCCACCGCGACCCGGGGGGGCCCGTCCTCGATTCCGGCGATCTCGTAGCGGCCCGACGCGTCCGTGGAGGCCTGTTCCTCCGCCGCCCACGGTTGGGGGACGGTGAGGGTCGAGACGTACAGCGGGCCCTCGGTCGACCGCAGGAAGATGGCTACCCCTGGGAGCGGGCGTCCTGCGTCGTCCCGCACGACGCCGGATAGCGTGCCACCTGCCGGTAGGCGAACCAGGATCTCGACACTCGACGGGGTCGGAATTGCGGTGGTTGTGACCGTGGCTCGATGGGGAGCGCGGACGACCAGCTCGACCCTCGCATCCGGCCGCGCGTCGTCGATCCGGAAGCGTCCCTCCGCGTCCGTCGTCACGTCGCCCGCGATCCGAATGGAGTCCACGTCGAAGGCGGACACTCTCGCCTCGGGCACGGGCGCGCCGGTCGATGCGAGGACGACGCGGCCTCGGATCGGCAGCCCCCTCACGAGGCGGACCTCGCACGGGAGGCCCCTCTTCGGCGTGACCGTCTCCACCACGAATCCTTCATGGAGGACGAGGACATCGGGCGACCCGATCAAGCGCGGCAGCCGAAACGTCACCGAAAGGTATCCCGCATCGTCCGTCGTCCCGAGACGGATCCCCGCCTTCGTCTGGACGGCCGCGCCGGGCACCGGCCTCCCGTCCGCGTCGGCGACGACGTGGAACGTGTACGTATTCGCTCCCGCCGGCGCTGGGGACCCTGTGGGGATCGCATCCGCGATCGCCGTCCCTGCCCGCGGTATCGGGACCGGAGCGCCGAGGAGCGTGGCAGGGGAGCGGTCCTGCTCCGAATTCGTGGGATTCGGCGCTTCGATCGGGGAGTTCGACGCCCGGGGCGTCGTCGACCCGATCGATCGCCATGCGACGAGCCCGAGGACGAGCAGCACGAAGGCGATCCCGAGGGTTCGGCGCGGGGGGAGTCTCACGAAGAGAAGCGTACCGTCGATCCCGGCGCCGGGACCGCCCCTACAGGATCTTCGGGAGCGTCAGGCCCGGCTGGTTCTGGTACTTGCCCTTGCGGTCCTTGTAGGAGGTCTCGCAGATGCCGTCGGGGTCGGCCTTGAAGAAGAGGATCTGGGCGATCCCCTCGTTCGAGTAGATCTTGGCGGGCAGCGGCGTCGTGTTGCTGATCTCGATCGTGACGATCCCCTCCCACTCGGGCTCGAGCGGGGTCACGTTCACGATGATGCCACAGCGGGCATACGTGGAGTTGTGGACCACCAAGTCATTCGCGAAGAAGTTCTCGGCGGCGGGCACGGAGATGTCGAAGACCTCCTCCTCGCCCGCGGGCTCGATGGACTCGACCACGTCCCACACGGGGCCGGCGATCGACAGGTAGGAGAGGTCCTCGTCTCCGCCCACGGCGGCGGCGATGGCGCCGTAGAGGGGTGGCATCGACTGGCGCGAGTGGATCCGCGGGAGGCCCGCGGCGCGCACCGAGAGACCCGAGCGAGCGACGGCCGCCCGTGCAAGGCCCCAGGCCTCCGCCGGCAAGGTGTCGAAGTTCGACTGCTTCGAGCCCTGCACCCGGAGGCCCGGCAGGACCTCGGTCTCCACGCGGATCTGCTTCTCGGAGCCCGCCCAGAACCCGATCTCTTCCGCGAGCCGGAGGACAGTGTCGCGATCGGTGATCTGGACGCGGTGTGCCGTCGTTCCGTACTGCGTCAGCTTCGACCTCAGCAGGGAGACGATGCCGAACCTCAGCAGAAGGTGGCGGACGTCCTCCACGAGCCGGCGCGACATGGACGCGTACTCGAAGAAGACCGCGTCGCCGGAGCGGTAGATCGACCCGTCCCCCGAGAAGAGGGCGCGCAAGAACGTCCGGACGGCGTCGGCAGGAGCCGTGAATACCGCCTGCGGGACCGACTTCTCGGCGCTCTTGACGGCCGCGCCGTGGCCTTCGAGCCACGTCGTGACCCTGTTGCGCTCGGGCGCTCCACCCTGGCCGCGGTGGTTCACGAGGCGGTAGCCCATGTGGCCGTCGTACGTCGTCTCGACGCTGAGGCCCTCGCGCGCGGATGCGCACGCGAGCTCGACGAGGACCGGATCGGCATTCGTGAAGACGGGGCTACTGCCGGGCGTCTTGCACTGCCCCTCGGAGATCATGAGACCGAGGAGAGCGGCCTCCCACACGGGCAGCGGGGTCGTCCCGAAGACGGGCACGGTGCGGGCGGCGGCGATCCGGTCACCCACGCGCAGGTCAGAGAGGGGCGTCCAGCCACCGAGCTGCCGAAACGGGTGATTCGAGGTCGCCCGGATCCGCAGGCCGAGCTTCGTGCGCAGCTCGAACACGGGCTTGCGGCCCTGGGGGATGAAGTCGGAGACGGGGAGGCGGCTCGTGATCCAGCCGTCGAGCCCGACCGTGGCGCGCCGCCCGGCGAACTCGCGGATGGGGAGCCAGGCACCCGTCGCGGCGTCCACGACGCGAGTGTCGCCCGATACGCACTTTCCGAGGCATACGCAGAGCACGTTCCGTGGGATCTTGAAGCGCTCGACGGTCTCGGCCAGCACGAACGAGTTCGGCGGGATGATGCACATCTCGCCGTCGTGGTCGACGAAGCTGCGCGCGTCGAAGTGCTTGGGGTCCACGAGCGTCGAGTGGAGGTTGTGGAAGATCTTGTAGTGCGAGCCGACGCGCACGTCGTAGCCGTAGCTCGAGACGCCGTACGAGATCTTTCCCTTCCCCACCTGGCCCTCCTCGAACGGGACGATCATCCCGTGCTCGAGGGCCATCTTGCGGATCCAGGCATCGTTCGCGATGGACATGGTCGACACGCACTCCGACGGCCCGCGGCCGTCGGGCCGGGGGCGCGCAGAAGGTACGCCAGGGGGGCCCCGCCCTCG
>JAYTCP010000234.1:0-8293 GCA_043736435.1 Planctomycetia bacterium
TCGCGGCCCGTTCCCGATTGCCCTTCACGTCCCGCAGGGTGTTCGTGACGAGGATCCTCTCGATCTCGTCCATCCGCACGCCCGACAGCGACTTGAGGGGGTCGGCCCGTTCCGAGGGCTCCCGTGCGTAGACGGGCACCGTCTCGGGCCCGAGGACGGCGTCGCGGCCCATGAGGACCATGGCCTCGACGACGTTCTTGAGCTCCCGGACGTTGCCCGGCCAGCGGTAGGCCATAAGCAAATCGAGGGCCTCGCGCGAGAGGCTCCGGGCGGGCCGGCCGTGCCGCTCGGCGCTCGTCGCCAGGAAGTGGGCGGCCAGGGCCGTCAGGTCGGCGAGGCGCTCCCGGAGCGGGGGCATCTCGACGGTAACGACCCGGAGCCGGAAGTAGAGGTCCTCGCGGAACCGCCCCGACTCGACGGCCTGGCGCAGGTCCTTGTTCGTGGCCGCGACCAGGCGGACGTTCACCCGGATCGGGTCGTTGCTGCCGACGCGGACGATCTCGCCCGACTCGAGCGTGCGCAGCAGCTTCGCCTGGGTCGGCAGCGGCATGTCGCCCAGCTCGTCGAGGAAGACGGTCCCGCCGTCGGCCGCCTCGAAGCGGCCCTTCCTCCGGGTCACGGCGCCCGTGAACGCGCCGCGCTCGTGGCCGAAGAGCTCGCTCTCGAGCACGCCCTCCGCCAGCGCCGCGCAGTTGAGCGGCGCGAACGGCTTGTTCCGCCGCGGGCCCGACCGATGGAGCGCCTGGGCGACCAGCTCCTTGCCCGTGCCCGACTCCCCGAGGATCAGGACCGTCGCGTCCGTGTCCGCGACCTGGTTCATCACGTCGAGGATCCGCTGCATGGCGGGGCTCTCGCCGATGATCCCGGGGAACGAGAACGTCTTGTCCAGCGTCTTGCGCAGCTCCCGGTTCGCGCGCTCGAGGGCGATCCGCTCGCCCGCCGCCACCACGCTCTGGCGCAGGATCCCGAGGTCCACGGGCTTCTGGAGGTACGTCAGGGCCCCCGCCCTCATCGCCTTCACCGCGCCCTCGACGGTGCCGAAGCCGGTGACCACGACGCACTGCGGCGTCTCCCGCTCGCCCCGGAGCTCGGCGCAGCGGGAGACGAGCCCCATCCCGTCGAGGTCCTGGAGCCTGAGGTCGGTGACGACCAGATCGGGCTCCTCGCTCCCGAGCAGCCGCAGGCCTTCGGCCCCCGACCCCGCCAGCCGGACGCGATGGCCAGCCCGCTCGAGGACCTCGGCCACGATCTTGCCGTGGGAGATGTCGTCCTCGACGACGAGCACGTTCAGGGCGATGGGTTCTTTCACGCTCACGGACTCTGCCATCCTGTCAGGGTTCGATCGCAAGTCTCGTTCCGACAAGAGGGAATGCCGCTGCCACATCGGCAGCCCCCCGGTGCCGCCGGGCCCCCGCGGGGCCCACGCCGGGCCCGCGTGGGGCCCACGACGCCCTGGCAGGCCGTCCCCCGGCGCCCCCGACATTCCCAACCCGGGTTGGCCCCCCGCTGCCCCCGGCCTCCCCCCCCGGATCGGTCTCCCGGCCTCCCCCGGCTACTCTCCCCGCATGCCGACGCCGCGCCCGCCGTCCCCGCCGCCGCAGGGCCTCGCCTTCCTCGGCGCCGTGGCGGGCGGCCTCGTCCACGAGATCCGCAACCCGCTCTCGACGCTGAGCCTCAACCTCCAGCTCATGGAGGAGGAGGTGGCCGACGAGGGCGGCCCCCGCGCCCCCCGCCTCCTCGAGCGGATCGGCACCCTGCGGCGCGAGATCACGCGCCTCGAGGACATCCTCAACGACTTCCTGCGCTACGCGGGCATGCGCCGCCTCGACTTCGCCGAGGTGGACCTCAACCGCGTGATCGAGGAGACCGTGAGCTTCTTCGCGCCGGAGTGCTCGAGCGCCAAGGTGGACCTCGCGTTCTATCCCGACCCGCGGCTCCCGCTGATCCGCCTCGACGAGCGCCTCGTGAAGCAGGCGCTGATGAACCTGCTGATCAACGCCCTCCAGGCGATGGACGGCCGCCCCGGGGGTCAGCTCTTCGTGCGCACGCGCCTCGAGGGCGAGCAGGCGCGCGTCGACGTGATCGACAGTGGCGCCGGCATCCCCGAGGACATCCGCGAGCGCGTGTGGGACGTCTACTTCAGCAGCAAGCAGGGCGGCACGGGCCTCGGGCTGCCGACGGCCCGCCGCATCGCCGAGGAGCACGGAGGGAGCCTCGCGTTCGTGACGGAGGTGGGGAAGGGCACCGACTTCGTGCTGGTGCTGCCGCTGCGCGGCCCCGCCGCGACCGCGGCCCCCGCCGACGACGGCGAGTAGGTGGGCCGCCGGGGGCGACCGGGGGGGACAATCACGGGCGACGATGCCGTCGGCGGCGAAAGGTTGCGGGGATTCCAGGGGGCGCGGGGTCGCAGGCTGTATCTTCGATGCCACATGAGCACCGAGATCGTCTGCGTGGAAGATCGCTCCGACGTCGCCGCCGAGCTGCGGCATGCGGGGGAGGTGCTCCGCCGCGGGGGCCTCGTCGCCTTCCCCACCGAGACGGTCTACGGCATCGCGGTCGCCGCCACGATCCCCGCCGCCGTCGAACGGCTCTACGCGATCAAGGGGCGTCCGAAGGACAAGCCCATGACGGTGATGATCGCCGACGTCGCGGAGGTGCGGCGCCGGTGCCCGAACATCCCGGCGGCCGCCGAACGATTGATGGAGCGGTTCTGGCCCGGCGCGCTCACGCTGGTGCTGCGCGACGCCGAGGGCCACATGACCGGCTTCCGGCTCCCGTCGCACCCGCTCGCGCTGGGGCTCGTGCGCGAGGCGGGCGTGCCCTTGCTCGTGCCGTCCGCGAACCGATCGGGGAACCCCCCCGCGACGACGGCGGAGGGCGTGCTGCGCGAGCTGCCCACCGAGCTCGACCTCGTGATCGACGGGGGCTCGGCCAAGGGCGGCGTGCCGAGCACGGTGGTCCAGGTGCTGTCCGACGACGACGTCTTGGTGCTGCGCTCCGGCGCGATCCCCGACGCGCGCATCCTCGACGCGGGGCGCGTGGAGGTCCTCTTCGTGTGCGCCGGCAACACGGACCGCAGCCCGCTCGCGTGCGCGCTGCTCAAGCGGCGGCTCGCCGAGCGGATCGGCTGCTCCGAGGCCGACCTGCCCGCGCGCGGCTTCCACGTGGCGTCCGCGGGCCTCGAGGCCACCGACGACCGTCCCGCGTCGGACAGCGCGATCCGCGTCGCGAAGGAGTGGGAGGGCGGCGCCCTCGACCTGACGGCTCATCGCTCGCGCAAGCTCACGACGGCCCTGATCGACTCCGCGACGCACGTGTTCTGCATGGAGCGGTGGCAGCTCGAGGAGATCCTCGCGTTCTTCCACAACCGCGCCCGGGACGTCCGGCTCGTCGACCCCGAGGGGAACGACGTCGAGGACCCGCACGGCCGGTCGCTGCTCGCCTACCGCCGCCTCCTCGGACGTCTCGACGCGGCGGCCACGCTGCTCGCGGGAGGGCTGGTGTCATCCGTATCGTCGTCGTGAGCGACCACGCGGCGTTCGCGGCGAAGGCCGCGCTCGTCGCGCACCTGCATGCGGCGGGCCACGAGGTGCTCGACCTCGGCACGGACGGGCCCGCCTCGGTCGACTACCCCGACTTCGGGGCGAAGGGCGGGAAGGCCGTCGCGGCGGGCCTCGGCGAGCGGGGCCTGTTCCTGTGCGGCAGCGGCATCGGGATCAGCATCTCCGCCAACAAGGTGCCCGGCGTGCGCGCGGCGCTCGTGTACGACGAGTGGAGCGCACGGATGTCGCGCCGGCACAACGACGCGAACGTGGCGTGCTTCGGGGGGCGGGTCCACGCCGACGCGCGCATCGCCGAGATGGCGGACGTGTTCCTCGCGACGCCGTTCGACGGCGGCCGCCACACGGGGCGCGTGGCGAAGATCGCGGCGCTCGACGGGAGCGCGGGGACGGGCAGCGGAGGGAAGGCGGGCGGCGGGGGCTGCTGCAGCTGACGCGGGGCCGGCGCGGCCCGGCGGCGGATCCCGGGCCGAGGCAGGTCACCGACCGCAGGGCAGCGCGGTGTCGCGGATGCGGCGCCACTCGTCCCACGCGGCATCGGCGTCCGCGGGGAACGGCGCTCCCGAACGGACGGCGGCCACGGAAAGGGCCGCGCGGGCGAGGTCCGGGTCCTGCGGACGGCGGGCGAGGAGGTCGGCGACGTGGGCCTCGGCCTCGGCGCAGCGGCCGGCCCGCACGAGGACCTGCGCGTACCGCACGCCGGCCGCGGGAGCGTCGACCGCGGCGGCGTCGCTCTCCTCGGTCGCCGCGCGACGCGCGAGCGCCAGGGCGTCCTCGAGGGCCGCGCGCTCGTCGGAGGGGTCCGCGCGCGCCCGGGCTCCGTCGGCGCGCGCGAGACGGTCGCGGACGGACGCGCCCAGATGGACGAGCAGCGTGCGGAGGCGCCGGCGCTCGAGGCCCAGGTCCTCGTGCGCGAACGCATCGGAGGCGCTCCGGTACTGCTCCGCGGCACGTTCGAGCCCCGCGAGCCCTTCCGCCCGCATCGCGGCGGCCCCGGGGCCGCGGGCGGCGGCGAGGCGGAACTCGGCGACGGCCTCGGTCGAGCGCGCGACCAGCCCGAGGGACGTGGCCTCCCGGAGCCCGGCCCAGCGCTCGCGCGGGACGAGGCGGAACACGGGCACGGTGGAGGGATCGTCGAGGGGGTCGACGAGGCCCGCGAGCCACCCGAGCGTGTCCGCGAGCCACGTCGTCGCCACGGCGGCGCGCGGCGCGGGCCACGCCTCGGGAAACGGGTCGTCGTCGGTGACCCTGCGCCGGGAGAGCGCGCCCGGCGGCGACTCCCGAAGGGCCGGCTGGCTCGACTTCGTGGGGTCGAGGAGCACGGCGCGCACGCGCGCGCTCGTCGCGACGAAGGCACCCGCGACGGCGGCGGGCCGGGCCCACCCGGCGTCGCGGAGGACCGCGGCCAGCGCATCGGCGCGCGCGGTGACCGTCGCGTCGTCGGGGCGCAGCGTCCCCTTGTGGCCCACGAGCACCGTGGACTGCTCGAAGAACCAGAGGGAGCCCTCGGGGAACGTCTCGAAGAACGTGCGCACGAGCGCCGCGTACACGTCGAGCGGCATCGCGTGGACAGGCACCCACTGGCAGACCACGCCCCCGTCGCGCACGCGGTCGCGCGCCAGCTCGTAGAACTCGCGCGTGTAGAACGGGAGCGCCGCGGGCGTGTACGGCATCAGGGGCTCGAGCGTGATCACGTCGAGGTCGGCCGCGTGGAGGAGGAGCGCCTGGCGCCCGTCCGCGATCCGCAGGCGGACGCGGGGGTCGTCGAGCACCTTCTGGTTCACGCCGGAGAACCACGGCGCCAGGTCGATCACGGCGCGGCTCGCCTCGACCACCTCCAGGTGCTTCACCTCGGGCGTCGCAGCGACCGCGCCCGCGGTCGTGCCCGTGCCGAACGCGATCACGAGGACGTTCTCCGCGCGGGCCGACGAGAGGAGGGGCAGGTGCCCCAGCATGCGCATGTACGGGTAGGCGCGGCCCGTGGCGGCGGCGGCGAAGTCGTCCGTGTAGAGGATGCGCTCGCCGCCCAGGACGTCGATCACGCTCGCGGTGGTGGTCTCGTCGGCGCGCACGGCAAGGAGGCGGCGGGTGGTGGACGCGCCGCCGTCGGGCCCCCGCATCACGTGGCTCGCGCGGACGAGGGCCTCGGACGTGACGTGCGAGCGCAGGGCGATGCCTCCCCCCACGAGGGCGGCGGCGAGCGCGAGGCCGAGCGCGAGCCTCGCGGGCCCGCGCGGGAGGGTCGCGAGGAGCGTCGCCCCGCCGACGGCGACCGCGAGCCCCCCGAGCAGGCCCCACGCGAGGAGCGGCCCCCCGACCCCGGGCACGTGCGCGCCGAGGAGGCCGAGCGCGAGGACCGCGAGCGGCCCGACGACGGAGCCGAGCGCGTTCCACAGGTGGACGCGCCCCGCCGCCGCGCCCACGGCCTCGGGACGCGGGCCGGCTCCCCACGCCACGGCGACGGGGAAGGTGGCGCCGAGGAGCACGCCCGGCAGCAGGAAGGCCGCGAACGACCCGATCAGCGCCGTCCACCGCTGCGCCTCGGCGATGCCGCGGCCGGCGTAGAGGCCGCCGCGGGCCCCGCGCAGCCAGGGCTCGAAGTGCGGGAGCAGCACGAGCTCGAGGAGCAGGGCGGCGCCGGTCGCGAAGAGCAGCGCGCCGAGGGCGCGGCGGGGATCCGCGCGCCGCACGAGGAACGGCCCGAGGAGGAGGCTGCCGAGGGCGAGCCCGGTGAGGAAGGCGCCGAGCATGGCTGCGAACGATGCGGTGAAGCCCTCGACGAAGAAGACGAGGATGCGGACGCCCGCGGCCTCGAGGCCCAGGCCGAGGAAGCCGGAGAACGCCGCGAGGTAGAGGCAGGTGCGGGGAATGGCGGGGGGCGGCGGGGGCGAGGCCGGCCGCCGTTCGCGGGGGCGCAGGCGGAAGGCGAGCGCGAGGGCCCCGATCCCGACGAGGGCGGCGGCGGCCGCGGCGACCCGGATCACCCCCGCCACGCCGAAGACGTACCAGCCGAAGAAGCCGGTGAAGAGCGCCCCGGCCACGGCCCCGATCGTGTTCGTCGCGTAGAGGGCGACCGCCCGCGGACCGACCTCACGCTCCGACCGGATGAACGTGCGGAGGAGGGCCGGGAAGGTCCCGCCGAGCACGAACGCCCCCGGGGCGACCACGAGGGTCGCCACGAGGAGACGGAGGCCCATCCGCACGGGGTCGCTCGCCTCCGAGGCGAAGGCCGCGAACGGACCCTCGAGGGCCGCCACCAGGGGGGGGACGGCGACGGCCCAGGCGGCGCCCACGAGCTCGAGCACCCCATAGAGGGCGATCGGGCGACGCACACGGTCGGCGAGCGGGCCGAGGACGCGGGCCCCGAGGCCCAGCCCGCCGAGGAACACCGACAGGACGAGCGCCGAGGCGACGGAGGTCGAGCCGAGGAGCAGCAGGAGCCGCCGCGTCCAGGCGACCTCGTAGGCAAGGCCTACCGCGCCGGACACCAGGAACAGGGCGAGGGCCGCGAGGAGGGCGCCCCGGGGCGGTCGATCCTCGTCCGACCGGGCCTCGTCGGAGCGAGCAGGGGCGGCGCCGGTGGACGGATCGCCAGGTCCCATCGAATCCTCGGGGAGACCGTCGCCCTCTCGGGATCCGGGATCCCTCGCGGGGGATCCAGCCGGATCGTGGGGCTTGCGCCCCCCGGACACTACGGCCGCGGCGCCTCTTCGGGCGTCTGCGACAGGCGGATCGTCTTGATGCGCTCGCGGTCCTTGCGACGGCGTCGCTCGCTCGGCTTCTCGAAGTACGCGTGGCGCTTGAGCTCGCGCGTGATCCCCTCGTTGTTGCAGATCTTGCGCAGGCGCCGGAGCGTCTTCTCCAGCGGTTCGTTGTTCTTGACCTGGACGCGAACGGCCATTGAGCCTCCGAAAGGCGGGCGAGGGGAAACGAGCCGTTTCCTATACCACAGGCCGCCCGAGGGGGAGAGCCCGGCAGGGGGTGCCCTCCCACCCCTCCCCCTCTCCGGGGGGGGCACCTCTAACCAGAAGTCTCCGAGACTTCTTGTTAGACGTCTAACTGGAAGTCTCTGAGACTTTTCGTTCGGGGTGGGGGGAAGACGTGCGGAACGGGCGGCGTCCAACCGAGGTACCGAACGTGCGGTGTCGTCGTCCATCGTCGGGACCTTGCAGGAAGAGCGGCAGGAAGAGCGTTTGACCTGACGGCGGTGGCGGGCGAAACTGCGCGCTTCGAGCCGGATACGCGGTCGGGAGGTCCCCGCCGCGGGAGGATGCATGTCGATGACGAACCGCCCGAACGTGTTCACGCGCCGCGGGTTCCGTCGATCGGGCATGGCCGCTGCCCTCGGTGCCGCCGCCCTCGGTGCGGTGGGATTGCTCGTCGTCCTCTCACTGGCCCCCAACGTCAGGGCCGAGGATGCGCCGGCGCCCGCCCCTGCGCCGGTGCCGGTGCCCGATCCCGCGCCGGTGCCGGCACCCGTCCCCGCTCCGGCTCCCGTCCCGGCGCCGGTGCCCGATCCCGCGCCCGTCCCCGCTCCGGCACCCATCCCCGCGCCGATCCCGGCACCCGCTCCGACGCCGGCTCCCCGCCCGGACGAGCCGCCGCCCGCGCCGGGCGCCGAGCCGATCATCGAGATCCACCTCGGCGACAGCCTCGAGATCTCCGAGCTTCTCAAGGTCGTCTCGCTCAAGACCGGTCGTCCGATCGTGTGGAGCAACCAGGACAAGACCGTC
>JAYTCP010000235.1:0-11066 GCA_043736435.1 Planctomycetia bacterium
ATAGCGTTCTCATCACCCGCTCGGCGGAGCGGGAGATCGAGCGACTCCCGGCGGAGATCCGCCGCCGCATCGTGGCGAAGATCGCGGCGCTCGCTTCGAATCCCCGCCCGCACGGATCGCTCAAGCTCGCCGGGGACGACAAGTACAGGCTGAGGCAGGGCGACTACCGAGTCGTCTACACGATCGAGGACGCGATCGTGACGATCACGGTGGTCCGCGTCGCACATCGCTCGGACGTGTACCGCTGAGGGTCGGCGGAAAGGGAGCACCTCCACGTGCCCCGCCCCCCCGTAGCGACCGTGGCCCTACGCGCAGAGGGTGAGCCAGGCCATCTTCGACGGGTCCTCGCCCTTCACGGCGCGGAAGTACGCCGCCTGGAGCTTCTCGGTCATCGGCCCGCGCGTGCCCGCGCCGATCACGTAGTTGTCGACCTCGCGGATCGGCGACACCTCGGCGGCCGTGCCCGTGAAGAAGAGCTCGTCGGCGCCGTAGAGCTCGCCGCGCGTGATGCTGCGCACCTCGACGGGGATGCCCATCTCCTTGGCGATCGTCATCACGCTCTCGCGCGTGATGCCCGGGAGGATCGACGACTCGAAGCCCGGCGTCGACAGGACGCCGTTGCGGATCATGAACAGGTTCTCGCCCGAGCCCTCGGCGACGTTGCCGTGCTTGTCGAGGAGGATCGCCTCCTCGAAGCCCTTCTCGCGCGCCTCGCGCACCGCGAGCGTGCTGTTCAGGTACTGGCCCGAGCCCTTCGCGGCCGTCGGGAACGACGCGTGGTGGAGACGCACCCACGACGAGATCGTCGTGCGGATGCCCTTCTCGATCGCATCGGGGCCGAGGTAGGCACCCCAGGGGTAGGCCGCGATCACGACCTCGGTCGGCACGTTCTTCGGGTAGACGCCCAGGGGGCCGTGGCCGAGGAACGCGAGCGGACGGATGTAGCAGGCGTCGAGCCCGTTCGCGCGCACGGTCTCGCGGCAGCCCTCCATCACCTGTTCGAGGGTGACGGGCATCGGGAACTTGTACGCCTTGGCCGAGTAGAAGAGCCGCTCGATGTGCTCGCGGAGACGGAAGATCGCCGGGCCCTTCTTCGTGGCGTACGCGCGGATGCCCTCGAAGACCCCGGACCCGTAGTGCAGGCAGTGCGAGAGGACGTGGGTCTTCGCGTCCGCGTACGGGACCTGCTTGCCGTTCCACCAGATCGAGATCTTGCCGTCAGCTGCCAAGGGGGGCCTCCGTTGCGCGATCAGAGAGCGACTCGTGATGGACCGCGACGATACGGCCACCGGAGGAGGTTGTCCTGCTGCGGCGCGGGAGACGGGGGCGCGGTCGAGCGCCAGGAGGGAGGGGGCGTGGGGGAGGGGGTCGGGGCAAGGCGGTCCCCCCCCCGTGCATCGGGTGAACGCGCGGGCCTACTTCATGCCGCCATCGTCGTCCTTCCCGCCACCGTCCTTGCCGCCGTCATCTTTGCCGCCGTCATCCATGCCGCCATCGTCGTCCATCCCACCACCGTCCATGCCGCCACCCATGCCAGGGTCCTCGCCCATGCCGGGAGGCGGCGGCGGAGGCACGGGCGGGATCGGAGGCACGGGCTTCGGGCCGGGAATCGGCGGCACCGGCTTGGGCTCCGGCAGCGGCTGAGGCGTCGGATTCGGCACGGGATCGGGCATCGGCTTGGGACCCGGCTGCGGCGGATACTCCGGCATCGGCTTCGGCGTCGGATTCGGCTTGGGAGCCGGCTCCGGCGTCGGTGAGGGCTCCGGCGTCGACGGCGGGTTCTTCGCGTCGTCCTCGCCCTGGTGCTTGCGCTGCTTCTCGAGCTGGGCTTCGAGGCGCTTCTGCTGCTCCTCGAGCTCCTTCAGGGCCTCCGCGCGCAGCTTCGCCGCGTCGCCCTCGGGGGCACCGGGCAGGGCGGGAAGCGCCGCGGGCTGCTCGAGAGCCTTCCGCTCGGCCTCCAGGTGCGCCTGGAGCGCCGCCTTGCGCTTCGCGGTCCATGCCGCGAGGTCGCCGCGCTCTCCGCGCGCCCTCTGAGGCGGCGGCTGTGCGGAGGCCTTCGCCGCGATGCGAGGACGGTACAGGACCACCGCATCGCCCTCGACCTCCGTGCCCGACCCGCGCTCGGCGGCCGCAGCCTCGCGCAGGCGGCGACGCGCCACGGGCTCGCCGCGGGCCTTCTCGACGATCCCGACGTCGACGCCGAGGTTCGCGTACCCGCCCGAGACGGGCGCATAGCGCGTGGACCAGCGGGTGCGCTCGAGGAGCGGCCGACTGTAGGCCGAGACGAGGACGCGAGAGCGCAGGTTCGGCTCGGCGAAGTAGCGCGTCTGCACGAAGGTCCAGGCGAATGCGCCGATGCTGACCTCGAGATTCACGCCGGCGTCGAAGCCGGAGTCGACGCGCCATCCGGCGCCCGGCGCCAGCGGCGCCCAGCCGATCCACGGATCGCCGTACCGGAAGGCCACCCAGGCCGGTGCCCACGTCGTCCCCGGCACCCAGGCCCAACCGTAGTCGTCGGCCCACGTCCAGCGGCCGTAGTGGTACGTCGCCCAGCCCCACGGCTCCTCGGACGCCCAGGTCCACCCGTAGGGCTCGACCCAGACCCAGTGCCCGACGGTGTAGGGGCGCCAGCCGTAGGTCACGTTCTCCGGCACCCAGGACCAGCCGTACGGCTGGATGTGGACCCATCGCCCGTGCGGTGAGAGCGACGTGTAGAAGACCGACACGTCGATCTCCGCGTCCGCGGAGGCAGCCCTCGGGGCGATGCTGGAACCGAGCGTGCCGAGGCCCAAGAGGGCCGTCGCCGCGAGAAGCAGCTTCCACCGTGTGAACATCGAAGCCTCCGTGTGAAGGGTGCGCCGGAGGGTTCGATGCCGAGGCCCCGCCGAAGGGGCAGCGGACAGGGGGGGCTCCCCGGCGCCGGGCCGGGAGGCGCACCTACCGCGCGCGCTTCGCTTGCCGTCCGCCCGGCAGCAGGGCCGCCCCGAGCTCGGCGTAGAGGTGCGCGGCGCTCCGGCACGAGGCCCAGAAATCGGGGAGGTAGAGCGACTCGTCCTCCGCGTGGGCGTTGCAGGCGGGATCCTCGAGCCCGATCAGGAGCGCGGGCGCGCCGCCGAGCGCGTCGGCGAACGGCCCGACGAACGGGATGCTGCCTCCCGCGCCGATCTCGACGGGCGCTCGGCCGTAGCCGGCCTTCAGCGCGCGCTTCGCCGCGTCGAACGCCGGCCCGACCGCCGAGGTGCTCCACGCCGGGCCCGCCGTCATCGGGATGATGCGGAGCTCGAGCCCCCACGGGACGTTCGCCTTCAGGTGCGCGACGAGCGCCTGCTGCACCTTCTTGGGACTCTGCCCGGGGACGATGCGCACCCCCACCCGGCAGCGGGCCGACGGCACGATCTGGTTGCTCGACCCCGCGACCGGCGACGCCTCGAGCGCCGTGATCGCGAGCGACGGGTGGAACCACTGCGACGCGTACGTCGCCGCCCCGCCCTTTGCGTGGAGCTTCAGCGACCCCACGGCGCCCGCGTCCTTGCGGAACGGCCCCTCCTTGAACGGCAGCGCGGCCAGCGCATCCCGCTCGGCCTTCGTGGCCTTGATCGCGCCCGCGAGGAGCCCGGGCACCGCGATGCTCCCGTCCGCCTTGACGAGGGAGGCGAGCAGCCGCGACATCCCCATCACCGGATCCGGCACGGGCCCGCCCCAGAAGCCGCTGTGGAGCGCGTGGGAGTACCCGCGGACCTCGACCTCGAGCTTCACGAGCCCGCGCAGCCGCGTCGTGAGCGACGGCAGGCGCGCCTCCAGGTTGCTCGTGTCCGTGAGCACGATGGCGTCCGCGTCCATCTTCGAGCGGAACGTCTTCAGGAACGTCGCGAGGTGCTCGCTCCCGATCTCCTCCTCGCCCTCCACGACGAACCGCACGTTCACCGGCAGCCGTCCCGCCGCCCGCTTCCACGCGGAGATCGCCGCCAGGTGCACCATCACGCCCGCCTTGTCGTCCACGATCCCGCGCGCGTAGATGCGGTCGCCCCGCCGCGTGGGCTCGAACGGCGGGCTCGTCCAGCGCCTCGGGTCGCCCTCGGGCTGCACGTCGTGGTGCGCGTAGAGGAGCAGCGTCGGGAGCGCGTCGTCCTCGACGAGGTGGCCGAGCACGTACGGGTGCGCGCCGGGGAGGTCGAGCACCTCGATGCCGCCGAGCCCCGCCTTCGCCATGAGCTCGGCGACGCGCTGGGCCGACGCCGCGACCGCGGGATCGGGGACGGGGCGCGCGGACACGCTCGGGATCCGCGTCAAGCCCTCGAGATCGGCGAGGGTCTCGGCCTCGGCGGCGCCGAGGGCCGCGAGGACGGCGGGAGGGGTCAGGGGTGCCTGGGCCGCAGGCCCATTGGGGGCCGGGGAGGGAGCGCGCATGGAGGGGGTCTACCCCGCGGCGCGGCCGCGTGCCAGCCTCGCGCATCCCGAACGGGGGTGGGCCTGCGACGGCGGTACATTGACGCCCATGAGCACGCCCCCCGAACTCGCCTCCATCGTCGCCCTGGTGTCGAACGAACGTCAGGGCGTCCTCTCGACGGCCCACGAGCGGCACGGCGGCTGGCCCTTCGGCAGCCTCGTCCCGTACGTCCTCTCCGCCGAGGGCGATGCCGTCCTCCTGCTCTCCGACATCGCCGAGCACACGCACAACCTCACGGCCGAGCCCCGCGCGAGCCTCCTCGTCTCGGACCCGGCCGCGCGGGAGCGACCCCAGGCCGCGGCGCGCGTGACGCTCATGGGCCGCGCCGTCCGCCCGAAGGGTCCGGCCCTCGAGACCGCGAGCGCCGCCTACCTCGAGCGCTTCCCCGAGGCGAAGGGCTACTTCGCGGCCCACGGCTTCGCGATCGTCGTGCTCGCCGTCGAGCGCGTGCGCTGGATCGCGGGCTTCGGCTCCATGGGCTGGCTCGAGCGCGCGGGCTGGTCGAAGGCGTGCGCGCCGGAGGATCCGCTCGGGGCCCAGGCCGTCGGCATCGTCGAGCACA
Source organism: Planctomycetia bacterium (assembly GCA_043736435.1). Classification (GTDB taxonomy): domain Bacteria; phylum Planctomycetota; class PLA2; order PLA2; family JAEUHO01; genus JAYTCP01. The sequence continues at coordinate 5,010 of JAYTCP010000235.1, forward strand.
TGAATCGGGACCACGCCGCCTCGGTCGCCGAGCTTGCGGCCCACTACGCGAAGGCGACGGGCACCGGGGCCCGCGTGGTCGGCCTCGACGCGCGCGGGTTCGACGTCGAGGTGACCGAGTCCGCCGGCCCCCGCCGCGTGCGCATCGAGTTCCCGTCCCCCGCGACCACGCCCGATGCCGTCCGCAAGACGGTGATGGGGATGCTCGCGAAGTCACGCAAGGGGTAGGAGGGCCGCGAGAGCGGCCCGCGGCATCCAATGGGGCACCATGAAAATCGGCATCGACCTCGACCTGGAAGACCTCGGCCCGGCGCTCGCCAAGCTCCTGCCGGCCCACCTCACGCCGACGGCCCTGCGCATCACGGGCACGCTGCTCCGCATCGACGCGAAGGTGAGCAAGCTCGGCGTCGGGGTGCCCGTGCACCTGAAGGCGAAGATCCATCGCCTGCCGGGCGCGCTGCGGATCGAGGCCTTCGAGCTCGAGGGCGCCCTGGGCCTCGCGAAGATGGTGCTCCCCTCGCTCCACAAGGCCATCGCGAAGGTGAACGAGAAGGCTCCCCCCTTCCACCTGAAGGGCGACAAGAGCGGCGAGGCGCTCGACGTCACCTGGTCGTAGCCGCGCAGCCGAAAAACCCGCGGTACCGTGCCAGAGCAAACGCCGCATGTTTTCTCGTGCGGCCATCGAGCGACGGTCGCCTGGGAGCGCCTACTTCGGCGGCTTCGCGAGCCGGGCGCGGATCTGCGCGAGGGTCGCCCGCGCGCTCGCGGCGAACGGGTCGAGAGCGCACTGGCGTTCGTAGGCGGCTGCGGCGCCCGCGAGATCGCCTGCGATCTGACGCGCGGCGGCGAGCCGGAACCAGCGCGCGTCGTCGTCGGGAGCGGCACGCACGCCCTCTTCGAGGACGGGAAGTGCCGCGCCGAGGAGCGGCCCGTTCGCCTGGGCGCGCGTCCAGCCGGCGAGGGTAGCTCGGGCCGCGCGCGCGCGCACCGCGGGCGAGGGGTCGGAGAGCGCCGCGAGCAGAGCGGCGTCGGCGTCCTCGCTGCGGACCGACGCGAGCGCCGAGACCGCCGCGCGCCGCACGAGGGAGTCGGCATGCGTCGCGCCCTCGAGCAGCGTGGCGGGGTCGGCCCCGGGAACGCGCCCCAGGAGGGCCATCGCCGAGGCGCGGGCGAGACGGGGCGCCGTGCCGTCCCGCGAGAGGGCCTCGAGGCCGCGCCACGCCTCGGGATCGTCGCGACGCGCTGCCGCGATCGCTTTCGACCAGGCGGGCCGGGCCGTCGCGTGGGGCCACCACTGCGCGAACGCCTTCGCGAGGGCGGGGGCATCGAGGGCCGGCGCGCCCGGTGCGAAGCCTCGCGCCCCCGTGTGACAGCCCGTGCACGCGTCGCGCGCGACCCGGACGCCGGCCGAGCCCGTGGGGTCGGGCGTGGACATCGAGTGGTCGGTCACGGCGCCGTGACCCCGCTCGACGGGCACCTTCGGCATGTGGCACGCGACGCAGCGCGCGCCGCTCCCGCCGCCCGCGTGGTGGGCGTGCTTGCCGGGCTCCGCGGCGATCCGGGTGTGACAGCGGGAGCAGAGGCCGTCGTCGGTCACGGGCGCGACGAGCGACGGTCCGTGGGGACTGCCGTGGGGCGCGTGGCAGCTGGCGCAGGTGAGCTTTCCCTTCTCCACGCAGCGCGAGACGAGGAAGCCGAGGCCCTCGTAGACCAGCTCGAGCGGACGGCCCGCGGGGTCCACGCGCTCGACGTCGTCGAGCAGGGTCGGGTCGACGTGCTCGAAGATGTCCTTCCCGGGCGCCCACGCGGGGTCCACCACCTCGCCCTCGAGGTGACACGAGAGGCAGACGGCGAGCGATGCGTCGCGATCGAGGTCGCGCAGCCGGAGCACCGGGTCACGGAACTCCCCGCGCGGCAGGGATCGCCAGCGGGCCACGTGGTCGGCGCTCGGCCCGTGGCAGGCCTCGCAGTCGACGCCCAGCGCGCGCCATGTCGATCGCGGCCCCGTGCCGTCGGGCGCGGGGGCGACCGCCTCTCGACCGCTCACGTGGCATCGGGCGCAGCGCGCGTCGAAGGAGCGCACGGGCCCCGTCCAGAACGAGGGGTCTCCCGGTGCGATCGCCGGCGCCTGCTCGGGCGGCAGATTCGGCGCGCCGAAGATCAGGTGCGTGTAGTCGAACCACGTCCCCGTCCCCTCCTCGCGCATCGCGGGAAGCACCTGATGCGGCCCCGCGGGAAGCGTCGTCACGTACATGCGAATGCGACGACGCCCGACCACGTAGGAGAGCGGAACGACCATGGGCTTGCCGTCGGCGCCCAGGGTCTCGACGGTCGCGCGGTCGCCATCGGCGTGAAACGTCGACGTGCCCGGCGGGTGCGACACGGTGCCACCACCCTTCGCCTCCGGCGGCCGTTCGTCGCCCTTCGCCTCGACGGTCGAGAGCGCATGGTTGCCCCCGGCCCACGCGCGGTGCGCGGCCCCGTGGCACGTGGCGCAGGCCGCGGCCCCGGCGAAGCCGCGCTGCGGGGGCTGCGGCTCCCCGGCGCCCACGATCCCGCTCCACCGCGAGACGGCCCCCGCGACGACGGCCACGACGGCGATCCGCGCGACCCACGACGCGACCGATCCTTCGTGCGCGGGGCCCGACGACGCCGAGATCGCGTAGCGCAAGGAACCCTCCGGTCGGGCCGGAGCCGATCGGCGCGTCGCCTCTCGACCACCGACCCGGCTGCTCGCGGCCCTGCGGCCGCAGGAACCGAGTCTACCCCTCGGGACGTAGAGGCTCGGCGCGTCCCCTCGGCACGGTTCGCGCGGCCGGGTCGCCGCCGCCGTGCAACGCAAATGTCGCCGGCGGCGCGGGGGCGTGCGACGCCGACGAGCGCGCTACGGCCGCGCGGGGTCCGGCTCCGCACGGCGATCTCCCACGTGAGCGGTGCCTCTTCGAAGGGTCCCTCGTCGAGGATGCGCCGGACCCACTGCGCAGGATGGCGGGGCAGACGGAGGCGCCCGCGCTCCGTTAGCATCAGCGCCTCCCAGGGAGGCCTACGCCGCCGCGGAGTACCGCCCGTTCGCGTCGCGCGCGACCGTGGCGACTGCGACCTTCGGGTCGTGCGTGAAGAAGACCGAGCCCCTCCGCGCGAACAGGTCGCCGAGCAGCTTCGCCTTCTCGTCGATCAGGAGCTCGGGGAAGCGGTCGTAGCCCATGGTGATGGGCAGATGCATCCAGGGGGCGCCGGGGATCATGTCGGACGCGAACGCGACGGGGCCGCGATCGGTCTCCACCTCGGTGATCATGAGCCCGGGCGTGTGACCGTCGCTCCAGTGGAAGCGCCAGCCGTCGCCGAGCACGGGATGCGTGGGTCCGTCCACGATCATGAGGCGTCCGCTCGCCTCGAGCAGGCCGGGCAGCTCCGGGATGAACGACGCCTTGTCGCGCGCATGGGGCGACCTCGCGCGCGCGAACGCGGCCTTGCCGACCGCGAGCTTCGCCTTCGGGAACAGGAGCCGCGGCGCGGCCCCGGTCTCGTAGGGAGCGAGCAGGCCGCCCGCGTGGTCGAAGTGGAGGTGCGAGAGGATCACGACGTCGACGTCCGCGTCCGAGACGCCCAGCGCGCGCAGGCTCTCGAGGAGGACGTGCCGCTCCTCCTGCACGCCGTAGCGCTCGCGCTTCTTCGGCTCGAAGAACGCGCCGATGCCGGTCTCGCAGAGGACGAGCCTCGACCCGTCGCGCACGAGCATGGCGCGGCACGCGAGGTCGATGCGGTCGAGCGCGTCGGGCGCGCTCCACGCGGCCCAGACCGCGCGCGGGCAGTTCCCGTACATGGAGCCGCCGTCGAGCTTCTGCGAGTTGCCGAGGACCGCCTGGATCGTGCGCGCCATCGCCGCAGGATAGCCGGGCGGGGCCGCCCTCGGGCGTTACCCGCCCGCCCCGGGCGGACGCAGGGGCGGGAGCGGTCCGGCCCGGGGGCCTGGGCGCGGGGGCCCCTCGGCCGTAGGGCTCGCGGTACGCGCGGCGACGAACGTCAGCAACGCCCCCGACAGGTGCGCGAGCACCACGCCCGCGCCCCCGATCCCCCCGAAGGCGCCCTGCACCGCGAACACCACCGCCATCCCCGTGGTGATCACGGCCCAGACGAACGTCGCAGCGAGCGCCTTGCGCGTGCCCGCGCGCGAGGCGAGGGCGATCACCACCCCGATCAGGACGGCCACGATCACGGTCGCGGGCGGCGCGGGCACGCCCGCGGCCCCCGCATCGAAGGCCCCGGCGCGTGCCGCTTCGGCCGTCCAGAGCACGGCCCCCCACCACGCGGTGACCGCCGTCGCGTAGGCGGTGGCCGCCGGGGTCGAGCGACGCATCCCGGCCCACGCGACGGTGAGTCCCGCGAAGACGAGCGCCGCGGTCGGGAGCGCGCGCAGGATCCCGGCGTAGTCCACGCAACCCTCCGCGCGCCCGAGATCCTGCCTGGCGCCGTCGCCTCGCGCGCACCTCGGCGCGGGCGCGGGCGGCGGGTGTGGGGCCTGCTGGGATCGAACCAGCGACCAGACGGTTATGAGCCGCCCGCTCTGACCACTGAGCTAAGGCCCCGAGCCCGCAACGCCCGGCAGCCTACCCTCACGGGACGAGGTCGAGCGCCTTCGTCGCCGCCTCGAGGGCCTTCCCGGCTCCCATGCCCACGGTCTTGTCGACGTCGGGGAGGCGGTCGCGCTTGTACGTCTCCTCGAGGAGGGCGGCGAGGCGCTTCGGTCCCTTGACCGGGTCGCTCCTCCAGAGTCCGAGGACGAGGGCCGTCGCCTGGGCGGAGACCGGCGACACCTCCCAGACGTCGCGCTCGACGCCGGCGATCTTCCGCAGCTTCAGGTCGACCTTGGGCACGCGGTCGGCGGCGTCCCGGTCGAGCTCGAGGGCCTCCGCCCACGGGAGCCACCGGTCCTCCGCATGGAGCGCCTTCGCGGCGTGGAGCCGCCAGCACTTCGCCGGGTCCACGTCGCCGCCGTCCGCGCCGGCGGGCACGAACCCTTCGTACGCCCCCACCACGCCCTCGAGGATCCACGTGCCTCGCCCCGCGAGCCCGCCGGAGGCGCCGGCCCCGATGTGGCGGCGCACGAGCACCCGCGACGCCTGACCGAGCATGCGGGCCTGCGTCGGGAGCCACGGCTGGTCCGTCGGCGGCGTCAGCACGAACAGGCGCCGGCTCCACGCGTCGTAGGAGATGCCGAGCTCCTTGGCCTTCCCGCCGCGCGTCTTGTCCCAGGCGAAGATGTCCACGAGCTTCCCGAACACGGTCGCGTCGGGGACGAGCACGAGGTCCGTCGGCTCGTCCACCTCCTTCGTGGCCTTTGCATGCGAGCCGAACGTCGCGACGAACGAGGTCTCCTGGGCGGCAAGGGCGAGCATCAGCGGCCCGACCTCGGCGAGCGGGAGCGACGTGTGGAGCCGCCATCCTCTCCAGCGAGCGACCTTCGCCTCGGGCCAGGCCATGCGGACCGGCAGGGCGCCGTCGTCCACCTCCGCCGGGAAGGACACGGCGTTCGCGACGCCCGTGAAGGCGGCCTCGAACGCGGTCGTCTCGGCGCTCCCCCACGCCCCGGCGAAGCGACGGCCCGCGGCCTCGAGCTGCTGGTGCGCCTCGGTCAGGCCGTTGTCGTAGGAGAGGGCGCGCTCGAGGAGCGGGACCGCGTCCGCGGCCTTCCCCTCCGCCGCCGCGGACTTCGCGAGCGCCGTGTACGCCTTCGCCAGCTGGCCGAGCACCTGTTCACGCTTCTGGAGGAACGTCTTCGTCGGCTCCCGCCCGTCTTGGCGGCCCGTCGGCACCGAGGCCTTGATCACGTTCGCCGCCTCGACGTGCTCGGGGTCGGCCGCCCGGATCCGCACGGCGATGGCGAACATCTGTCGGCGGAAGTCCTCCTTCACGGCGGCCCGCAGGAGCGGCACGAGCGCCTTCACCTCGGCGACATGCAGATCCTCGAGGCTCTTGGGCGGCTCCGCGCGCGCGAGGGCGGGCGCGAGACCGGCGAGGACGACGAGCGCGAAGGGGAACCAGGCGCGGGGGGCACGGC
>JAYTCP010000236.1:0-2246 GCA_043736435.1 Planctomycetia bacterium
TCTCGGACCACGTGACCGACGTGCACGCGGTCGGCGTCTTCCGGCTGCGCGTGCCGCGGTGGCTCGTGCGGCTCTTCGGCATCCCCGTGGCGAAGAAGATCCTCCGGCAGGACCAGGACGTGCTCCGGGCGCAGGCGGAGGCGGTGCGCCGATTCGGGGGCGAGGACTTCGCCTCGACCGAGCTCGACGTGCTCGGCCGCGACATCTGGCGGCTGCTCGAGCGCGCCGCGCGGGGCGAGGCGGGGCCCGAGGGGACAGCCGGAGCCGCGCCCGAGGCTGAACGGCGGCTCAGGATCCGGGTGTGACGCCCGGCCGGACGGCATGCAGCACGCGGAGATAGTTCGCGCCGAGGACCTTGCGGATCGACTCGGGCGGGACCGGCCGTTCGAGGAGGCGCTGCACGAGGAGCGGCCACTCGAGGACCGTCGGCATGTCGCGCGGCGTGACGATGAGCCCGTCCCAGTCGCTGCCGAGCGCGACGTGATCGTCACCGCCGACCCGGATCGCGTGCGCGACGTGGGCGGCGACGGCGGCGGCGGTGCCGCGCAGGAAACTTTCGCCGAGGAAGGGCGCGTGGTAGAGGATCCCGACGACGCCGCCGGTCCTCGCGATGGCGCGAATCTGCGCGTCGTTTACGTTGCGCCAATGGGGATGGACGCCGGAGACGCCCGTGTGCGAGACGATGGCGGGCAGCGAGGGATCGTGGACCTCGAGGGCGTCGGCGAACGTGCGCGGCGAGGCGTGGGCCAGGTCCACCAGGATGCGCTTCGCGTTCATGCGGCGCACGTAGTCGCGGCCGAAGGGGGAGAGGCCGGGGTCGCTGCGCTTGAGCGGGCTCGAGGTGCTCCCGATCGTCGAGTTCAGGAGGTGGACGAGGGTGATGCGATGGACCACGTTCCCCGGCACGCGGTCGAGGTCGCCCTCGCGCGAGTCGAGCGCGTTGCCCCCCTGGATGCCCAGGAGGATCGCCACCCGGCCCGCCGCCCTGGCCCGCAGGTAGCCGGCGTGGTCGGCGACGATCGCGAAGCCCTCGCCCGCGCGCGCGACGGCCGTCGAGAGCTCGGCGAGATTGCGCAGGAGCGTCGCGGTGCGCGTGCGACGGGGGCGCAGGGGGTTCGTGGCGAGGCTCTTGACGATGCCGGAGAGCCCGGCCTGCGCGACGCGGGGCAGGTCCGCCTGGGAGAGGAAGCAGGCGCCGAGCAGACCCCGACCGTGGCGCTTCGCAATGTCGTAGCGGAGGACGCGCGTCCACACGTACGACTCGACGTGGAGGTCGAGGACGTCGCACGAAGCGCACAGGTCGAGGGCTTCGCGCGAGACGCCGAGCCGCCGCAGGAGGGCCGTGGGGCGGGGGGACGGGACGAGGATCGTGGGTGCCGGGGCCGCAGGCCTCAAGGGGGTCACGGCGAGCGGTCCCGGCGAGGGTGTGCGAGGGCCGCGAGCCGCGGGGTCAGGTAGAGATCGCACGCGAGCGCGAGGCTGACGCCCAGCGCCAGGAGCCAGGAGAAGGTGCGCGTGGGCCGCACCGTGCCGAACACGCCGACCACGGCGCCCGCGGTGATGACCAGGGTCGTCGCGATGAACGGCGTGCCGAGACGGGCCACGGTGCGCCGGGCGCCTCGGAGTCCCCGAAGCCCCTCCTCGCGCATGCGAGCGAAGAAGTGGATCGTGTCGTCGACGATGAGCCCGAAGACCAAGCTCGCGACGAGGGCGCTCGGTCCCGAGACCGGCACGCGGAACCATCCGGCCGTGCCGGCGACCGCGAGGACCGGGAGGAGGTTGGGGATCCACATGACGGGCAGGAGGCGCCAGGAGCGGAGGAGGAGCCCCGCGAGGAGGGACACGACGAGCACCGCGCAGAGGCAGGACCAGGCCTGGCCGGGGACGAGGGCCTCGACCATGCGGGCCTGTAGCAGAGGCGTCCCCGTCGCCGTGAGCGTCTCGCCGGGACGGACGAGCGCGGCGAGGGCGCGCGGAAGCCGTTCGCCGAGCTCTACGATCCGGTTGCTGCTCTCGGAGGAGGCCCACGCCGTCAGGCGGGCCCGGCGGCCGTCCGCGGAGATCCAGCGGGGGAGCTTGCCGTGGCGTCCCGACGTGAGCTCACGCCACGCGGCGTCGAGCGGGAGCGTGAGGCCGATCCTCTCGGCCTCACGCTTTGCGACCCCCGCCGCCCCCCCAGATCCCAGAGCTGCCCGCACCCCGTTCACGTCGCGCAGGGCCGCTTCCGCCGTCGCCAGGCGCGCGAG
>JAYTCP010000237.1:0-2314 GCA_043736435.1 Planctomycetia bacterium
CTCCGCGCCCGGCCACGCGCACGCCGGCCCCATCGGCACGGCGTTGCCGCCCCGCCCGAAGCCGATCCCGCCTGCCATCGGCTACCAGGGCATGGCGACGAGCATGAAGGGGCAGCCGCCCAAGCCTCGCCTCTCGGGCGACCTGATCCCGACCATCGACCCGCGCGCGGGTCGCCTGCTCCGCGAGGCCCCCAAGGCTCCGATCCCCGGCGTCACGGCGCCGCGCCCGACGCGCGGCCCCGTCCCCCCGCAGGCTCCGAGCCTCAACCCGTCGCTGCCCAAGCCCGATCCCGCGCCGGGGGCGCGTCGTGACGGCCGCTCCCGCGGCGGCGAGCCGGTGCGCGGCAGCGAGCGGCACGGCAAGCAGACGTTCCAGCTGCGCCAGCGCAAGCGCGGGTCGTCGAAGGCGCCCGAGATCGCCGATGCCGCGCCGAAGTCGTTCGAGATCACGGCTCCGGTCCCGGTGAAGCAGTTCTCCGAGATCAGCGGCATCAAGGTGAGCGACGTCGTCAAGACGATGCTGCTCAAGCACAAGCAGGTCGTCAACCCGAACTCCATGCTCGACGAGGGCACGCTCGTGATCCTCGCTCTCGAGTTCGACCGCGACATCAAGTTCGTCAAGCAGGTGACCGCCGAGGACACCATGCTCGGCGAGGCGCAGGTCGAGAGCAAGGACGAGGACCGCGTCCTCAGGCCCCCCGTCGTCGTGGTCATGGGCCACGTCGACCACGGCAAGACGAGCCTCCTCGACTTCATCCGCAAGGAGGACGTCGCGGCCCGCGAGGCCGGCGGCATCACCCAGCACATCGGCGCCTACCAGGTCAAGCTCGCCGACGGCAAACGCCTCACGTTCTTCGACACGCCCGGCCACGAGGCGTTCACCGAGATGCGCCGCCGTGGCGCGAAGGTCACGGACATCGTGGTCCTCGTCGTCGCCGCCGACGACGGCGTCATGCCCCAGACCGTCGAGGCCATCGACCACGCCAAGGCCGCCGAGGTCCCGATCGTGGTGGCCATGACGAAGGCCGACCGCGTGGGCTTCAAGCCCGAGGCGCTCGAGCGGGTGAAGCAGCAGCTCTCCCAGCACGGGATCCTCGTGTCGGGCTGGGGCGGCGAGGTCGAGTGCTTCCCCGTCTGCTCGACGGGCCCCCAGGCGGGCAAGGGCATCGACAAGCTCCTCGAGCACCTGGGCCTCGTGGCCGAGGTCGAGGACCTCCGCTCCGACCCCAAGCGCCATGCCACCGGCACCGTCATCGAGGCCGAGAACAACCCGGGGCGCGGCGTGCTCGCGACCCTGCTCGTCCAGCAGGGCACCCTGCGGCGTGGCGACGCCATCGTCGCCGGGCGCGTGTGGGGCCGCGTGCGGGCCATGCGCGACGACAAGGGCGCGCTCCTCGACGAGGCGCCCCCGGGCACCCCGATCGAGGTCACGGGCCTCGATGAGGTCCCCGAGGTCGGCAAGCCGTTCTTCGTCCGTCCCGACGCGAACGAGGCACGCGAGATCGCCGAGCAGGTGCGCGGCCGCGACCGCGAGCTCGAGCTCGCCGCGCAGGCCAAGCCCACGAACCTCGAGGGGCTCTTCAGCGCCATCGAGCAGGGCAAGGTGAAGGCGCTCAAGATCATCCTGAAGACGGACGTCCAGGGCTCCCTCGAGGCCATCCGGACGCGCCTCGACAGCCTCGGCAACGCCGAGGTGAAGGTCCAGGTCATCCGCGCCGGCGTCGGCGCCGTCAGCGAGTCCGACATCACGATGGCGGCCACGTACGGCGCCCTCGTCGTCGGGTTCCACGTGGTGGCCGACGAGACGGCCCGCGTGAAGGCCAAGCACCTGGGCGTCGACATCCGGATGTACCGGATCATCTACGAGCTCGAGGACGAGCTCCGCGCGATGCTCGAGGGCAAGCTTTCGCCCGAGAGCCGCGAGACGGTCCTCGGCCACGCCGAGATCCTCCAGATCTTCAGCTCGACGAAGCTCGGCAAGATCGCCGGCTGCCGCGTGCGCGACGGCGTGATCAAGCGCGACGCGTCGGTGCGCCTCGCCCGCGACGGCAAGGTCGTCTGGCAGGGCAAGCTCGGCTCGCTCCGCCGCGAGAAGGACGACGCCCGCGAGGTGAAGGAGGGCTTCGAGTGCGGCATCCGCCTCGAGGGCTTCGACGACATCAAGGAAGGGGACGTGATCGAGGCCTACACGGTCGAGCAGGTCGCCCGCACGCTGGCTTCGTAACCAGGTCCTCTACCCCCTCCCCTCCCTCCCCCCCGCGGGGGAATCGCACGATGAACGTCGGCCTCCTCCAAGTCGTGCTCCAGATCCCCG
>JAYTCP010000238.1:0-4312 GCA_043736435.1 Planctomycetia bacterium
GCTGCCGCCCTCGAGCACCCGCACGGCCACGGCCTCTACCTTGCGCGCGGGGAAGAGCATGGGCTTGAGCAGCAGGAAGCCCCACGCGAGGGCGCCCAGCAGGAGCACCGTGCCCGTGATCTTGCGACCGGCCCGCCCACGCGGTGCCGGGGCGGCCTCCGGGGTCCGCCGCAGCAGTTCGAGGTCGGCGCTCATCGGAATGCTCCAGGCGTGGGCCATGCATTCGCCCGCGCGGCGCGAACCCGCGCGCGGGCCTCTTCCACGGCGGTCTCCCGCAGATCGCGGGTGGCGGTGACGACGCCATCGGCTGCGAAGATCGCCTCCATGAGCGACCCGCCGCCCGCCTCGACGCGCACCCGTGCCGCGCCGAAGATGGCCTCGTTCGTCTCGAGACGCCGCCGCGCGGAAGCCAGCCGGTGGGCCGCGGCGCCTGCCGCGGCACGCTCCTGCGCCGCCGCGCTCCACGCGGAGAGGATGGCCGACGCCACCTCGAGCCGCGCGGCTTCGCGGGCCGCTTCGGCGGCGCGCACCGTGCTGCCCAGCCCGATGGGCAGGCGCAGCCGCACCGATCCGAGGAACGTCGTGGGATCGAGTGCGATCCCCGGATTCAGCTCCAGACCCGGCCGCTGCGCGACCACCGCGCGCCTCACCTCCGCATCGGCGACCTCGTAAGCCCCGACCAGGCGCTGAATGCTCGCGTCCGTGACGAGAATCGCGTCCGTCGTCGCAGGCGGCGCGTCAGGCCAAGTTGCGCTGGGCACGACGGGGACGAGGACGAGAGGGGCGTCCGGACGAAGCCCGAGCAGTGCTCGGAGCCTCAGTCGGGAGGCTTCGGTCTCGGCTTGACGCACGTGCAGCTCCGCCTCTCTCTCGTGGTCCGTCGCGGCGACCGCCGCCTCCGCCGCAGCGCTCTCGAGTCCCGCGCGCACGTACGCAGCGGCATCCACACGGGCCTTGGGAGCCGGAAGCCCGTCGAGTGCCGCGAGCACCGCGTATTCCTCGGCCAAGAGGCCCGCCACCGCCCTCGCCCGCTCGTGATGCGCGAGCAGGGCCTCGGCCTGCCGTGCCCGCGCGAGGGCACGCTCGGTCTGGATCGGCCCGATGCCGAGGAGCGAGAGCGCATCCAGCGACACCGAGCCCATGCTGCGTCCGTCGGCGTCGCGCCCGACCTCGACGCCGATGGCCTCCGGGGGCGGGTCGATCGCCTGGGCCGCCGCCCGCGCCCGAAGGGCTGCGAGATCGGGGGCGTTCGCGACGGCGAAGCGAACCGCCTGGGGGAACGTCAGGGGGCTCGGGGGCAGAGCGGACCCGCTCTGCGCCGCGAGCGCGGGCACCGAGATCGGGACCGGGCGTGGGCTCGTACAGGCGGGAACGGCAAGCAGGAGCACGGACAGGGACCAGGGGCGGCAACGCATGGGCAGACAGGCCTCCGCACGGACGACGAGTCTCGAAGGGAGAGACGCGGTCGGCGCGGGCCTAGACGAGCAGGACGACGATCCCGACGAGGTCGGGCGGTCGCCCGGGCGGAGGCGAATCGTCGATCGAGGCGACGACCCCCGCGCCGAGGCTCGGCAGGGCGATGCGCGGCGCGATCCACGGGCCGATCAGCGCGGGCGGGGGCAGCACCACCGGAAGCGAGGCGGGCGACGCCGTGCGGCGCACCGCCACGATGGGGCAGTCGTCGCATCCACGCAGCGGACGATCCTCCTCGGAGCGCTTCGCGCAGCACGGGCAGGCGGGACGCCCGTGGGCATCCTCCGTCGAAGCCGCTTCCGCCGTGTCTCCGCAGGCCCCTCCACCGTCGAACCAGCCGGGGCAGTTCCCCCAGGCGACGGGGAGCGTCGCGAGGATCAGGATCCAGATCCGGTGGAGGAGGGAGAGGCGCATGCGACATCGAGGATAGCACCCACGGCCGATCGCGTAGGAATTCGGTCGAGCCGTCGAGAGCCGCCCCCCGGTACGGGCCTCCAGATCGCGACGCAGAACGTGCGGCGCCGGCAGGTCGAGCGGCGGATGCTCCGATGCACCGCCACCAGCTGTGGAGTCGGCCTCCGACGTCGAGGACGCTCGGCTCGTCGACGGCTTCGAGACCTGTCCGGACCCGCACGTGACGGCTGCTCTCGAGGTCGTAAGCACGACCGCGTCCACTCGAGGATCGTTCGCATCCCCGCCCCGGCGATGTGGGCATCGCGGAGCAGCCCGAGCGGGGGGCGGTGCTCCCGGCAGGCGACGACAGCGAAGGTGGCGTCCGTGGACGGTGCGGCGCCCGAAGCTCCAACGGTTCGGTGCTCTCGGCGCCTCGCCACCTGACGTACGGGGAGCTCACCGGCATCGTGGAGACAGGGCGCGGCTCGGCGTGGTTCGAGGGTGATCGAACGGTCAGCGCGAAGACCCGCGTGAGCCGTGCATCACGGCTGTTGCATCGGCCGCGCGTCACGCCGGTTCGTTGCACGCGCGTGCCGTGGGCCCGCCACGCGGAAGCGGGTTGCGATGAGGGCAACGTGCTATCCTCTGCGCGTGGGGGAGTTGACGGAGCTCGTCCATGCGCTCGAACCGCTCGCTGCTCGTCCTCGTTCCCCTCCTCGCGGCGTGCGGTGGCGGAGGCATGGGCACTCCCCATGACACCGTCGCGGGCGTGCGGACGGCGGGAGTCGTCCTCTCCGTGGATGGCAGGACCGCGGACCTCTCCCAGGTGACGGTGGGAGTCCCGGACGCGGGCATCTGGGTGTCCTGCGACGCGGGAGGCCGCTTCGACCTCGGGCGGCTCCCGGCGGCGGAGACCACGCTCCTCATCGCGCCCGCCGACCGCCCCTCGATCGAGCTGCGCGCCGACCTTCGCGCCTGCTCCACCGTCGACATCGAGATGGCAGTCGAGGGTGACCGCATCTCCCGCATGGACATGGAGCACTGTGGGGCGTCGCACGGGATCTCGACGCGGGGGGGCATGAGTGGCATGAGTGGGATGGATGGAAGGATGGGCGCCGGGCATATGGAGGGCAGCGGCGGCGCGACCATGCACGAGGACGACGCGGGACACATGGGACTGGCGGTGGAGGTTCCCGGATTCGAGCCGGGAGCGAACGTCGAGGTGGTGCTCGCAGGCGAGGGGGGCGTGACGGTGAGCCTCGGCGTGCACACCGCCGACGCGGACGGCGTGGTGCGGGCGTCGTGGGACGCGTCCCGCGGCGACCTCCTCCCCTTCGGGGCGATCCACATGCACGACTTGTCCGGCGTGACCGTCGAAGTCCGTGACGCCGTCACAGGCGCGGTGCTCTTCGGCGGGACCCTACCCGAGATGGGAATCCTGCACGGGAGCTGCTGACTCCGCGCTGCGAACGCGACCGCGCGCGGAAGCAGCGGCGGGAGCGAGATCCACCGTCGCTCGACGGGGAGTCCTCACACGCAGCCTTCGCCTCCAACGGGCCCGCCGTGCGCCGGAGCGCGGGACGTTCCGGCACAGGCTGGCACCCGGCGTCGCGGACTCCCGTGGTCAGCCGACGAGACCCAGGACTGCGAGGCTTGCCCAGACGACCGGACCTCGGGCGCAGGGCACGACCAGGTCCCCGCAGGTCCCCGCACACACCCCTGCGCTCCGCTCTATCTCGAGGTCTCCGACGTCGGCTTGTCGTGCATCCTGTGCTCGCCGTCGCTTCTGGCATCGTTGCCCTGGCCGCAGGCGGCGAGAATGCTGGTCAGCAGCAGCAGGAGGAGGAGTGATCGGGTGGGGCGCACGCAAGTACCTCCGATGTCGTGTGACAGACGAGTGCGACAGTGCTTGGATGCCACGCAGCTGCGCGGGGGCGAGCGAGGATCGGGGTCAAGTCCGAGCCACGCATCACCGAAAGCGCAGCGACGCGGACTGGCGCTGGTCGGCACCGAGATCCCCCCCTCCTCCCCCGGTTCGCAGGGCCCCCGGTGCGAACCGCGGGGGCTCTGCCCATCGGGCTCGGCGTCGGCGTGACCCCCGTCGTTCAGGCCCTCGAGCAGGCCAAGCCGCTCCCGGTCCCCGCGGTCCACTCCCAAGGGGCCGACTCCTGCGTCGACAGCGGAGGGGCGGCGCCGTCGTCCGCGCGGACCTCGTCCTCGGCGCCCGGGACGACCGCCTCGTGCTGGTGCTCGAGGGCCTCTACGTGGGCAAGAAGGTGGCGGCGACGGGGCCGACCTCGTCCGGGACACTCCCCCGGTCCCGCCGTCGGTCAAGCCTGCGGAATCGAAGGACCAGCCGTAGCGCCAGACAACCCGAGGCGTGCTCGCCTCGCCCGTCCGATCCGCCCCTGCACCGGAGAATGCCATGTCCACATCGAGCCCCGAC
>JAYTCP010000239.1:0-12702 GCA_043736435.1 Planctomycetia bacterium
CACCCTTCCGATCGGACATGAGGGGGCGAGCAGCCGCGCGGCACGGGACTCGACGAGCAGCCCGCACGCTGCCGATGGCGAAAAACTCACACTCTCTCAGAGCAGGGAGACGGCCTCGGCGAGGGAGGCGGTGCGCGACAGGTAGTTCGAGTCGGTCGAGAGCAGGGACAGCGTGGGCACGTCCTCCCCGTCGCCGAGGAGGCCGAGGCCCGCGACGGCCACGGCCCGCGACAGATCGCTCGCGCGCCGGCCGAGCACGATGTCCGCGAGCGGCCGGACCGCCGACGGGTCGCCGATCGAGCCCAGGGCCACCGCGGCGCGCGCCAGCACCACGTCGGCGCCTCCCGCCTCGATGTCCTTAACGAGCACCGGCACCGCGCGCCTGTCGCCGAGAAAGCCCAGCGCGCGGGAGGCCTCGCGCCGGAGGTCCTCGCTGCTGCGTTCGGTCATGGCGTCGTGGAGCGCCGACAGGACGTCGTCCCGCGCCTCCCCGAGGAGGCCGAGCCCCGCCGCCGCATGGGCCCGCAGGGAGGTCGCGCCGCGCACGTCCCGCACGATCTGCGCGAGCAATCGCGACGAGGGGCGGTCGACGGCGAGTCCGAGGCCGATCAGGAAGGCTCCACGCGTCGCGGGATCCATGGTCTCGTCGGCGGCGCCGTCGCGGAGCAGGGACAGGGCGCGGGCCCTCAGGGGCACGAAGGCGGGGAGGCTTAGGGACCGGCCGCGTCCCTCCGCCGCGAGGGCGAGGCCCAGCGCGGCGAAGGGCCGCACGGCGTGGGCGCCCCGGCTGGCGACGTCCGCGAGGCCGTCGGCGACGGAGGTGCGGGTGAGGAGCGCGGACGACCCGTCCGCGAGGTCGGCGGCGAGCATGCGGCCCGCCGTGATCCAGGCGAGGCCCGTGGTGTCGGGATCGCCGCGCCGCGCGTGGGAGACGAGAGCGTCGATCGCGGCGACGCGCCGGACCTCGTCGAGGCGCGGCGCGAGCACGCCCAGCGCGAGGATCGCCGATCGGCGGACCTCGAGGCACTGGGCGCGGCCCTTCAGGATCCCGAAGAAGACGCCCGCGGCGTCGACGTCGGCGAGGCGCGCCAACGCGAGGGCGGCGTGCGCCTGGACGATGCCCCCGTGGCGGCGCCCGCCCAGGAGACCCGTGACGACCAGGCCCCTGAGCCCCGCGAGGACGGCCTCTGGAACGCCCTGCCGGCCCTGCATCGAGAGGGCGACGAGCAGCGCCACCGCCGTCTCGTCGCCGGCGCGGTCCTCCTGGAGGCGGGTCCACAGGCCGCGCACCACGAGCTTCCCGTCCTTGGCGAAGGCGTCGCCCGGGGCCGTGGGCTGGTCCGCCAGAAGACCCAGGGACAGGGCCGCGAAGCAGCGCGTGCGGACGGGGACCCGGTCGTCGTCGATGGCGTCGAACAGGTCGGTGCGCACGCGATCGAGCTCGCGTCCGTCGAAGGTGCGAGCCGCGCCGGTCCGGCGGAGGCAGCCGAGCCCCAGGGCGGCGCCCTCGCGCGACAGCTCGGGCGCGTCCCGCCGACGGAGCGCGGCGCGCAGGCGCTGGATGTCCGCGGGGTCGTTCGTCGTCTTGCCGAGCGCGAGGAAGGCCGAGGCCGTGACGTCGGAGTCCTCGTTCACCGCGGGATCGAGGACCGCCCGCAGCGTCGGGAGGATGACGTCCTCGATCGCCTTCGCCTTCGTGCGAGCGGCATCGGAGGATCCGGCGCCGACGCCGACCCGCGCGAGCGGGCTGTCGTCCGTGACGACGCCTTCGATGCGCCTCCCGGATCGGAACGCGTCGGCGTTGGCCTCCC
The DNA here is from genome assembly GCA_043736435.1 of Planctomycetia bacterium. Taxonomy (GTDB): domain Bacteria; phylum Planctomycetota; class PLA2; order PLA2; family JAEUHO01; genus JAYTCP01. The sequence goes on from JAYTCP010000239.1 coordinate 1,812, forward strand.
ACCAGGGGATCCAGCCTCCCGAGCTCTCGGCCAGGCCGCGGCGGCCCTTGCGGTCTCTCAGCTCGGCGGGAGCGCGCGGCGCCGTCGGGGGAGGGTCGGCCCGGGGCGGAGTCTTCGGGGGCGGCGTCGGCTTGGTCCCCGCCGGAGTTCCGGGCGGAACCGGCGTGGGCGTCGTGGGGCCGCCGAAGCCCGGAGGCGTGGGCTTCGGCCACGGCGTCGGCGTGGGCGTCGACGGGCTCCCGATCTTCGGGGGCTGCCCGGGCATCACCGGCGGCATCGGGACGTACGGATCCCGCTTGTACGGCGGAGGCTGAGGAGGAGGCGGAGGCTCGGCCGCGCCGTGTCCGAACGCGGTGCCGGCCGAGGAGAGCAGGCCGATCGCGACGGTGAGGGCGACGAGCGCCCGCGCCGACGTACCCACCCGACCAATTCGCATGACCGCCTCTTTCCTACGTAGCCCGTGCCCGTTCCGCAAAGCCGTGGAGAGCATAGCGCGGCTGGCGTCCGCCGGGGACGGGACTCTTCGTCCCGGGACTGACGGCCCCCTCCAAACGCGGTGCGGCCGGGGGGGAATCGGCCGGTCGGTAGGGACCGGGGGCCCGATCCGGGAGCGGCCGGGCCGCGCGGGTCGGGGGGGGACGGGGCGCCTCGCACATCCACGTCCGCCGCGCCCCTAGCCCCGCAGGGGGACAGGTCCTGTCCGGAGACAAGCCCCGTCGTGGGACAGATCCCGTAGTGGATCGCGGTCCGTAACGAAGCGAGGCCGGTCGTGAGACCGGCCTCGCGGGGCCGCCGGGGAGACCCGGCGTCCTGACGTTCTGGGCGATCAGAGGATCGAGAGGACCTCGGTGATCGCGTCCGGGCTCGCCCGGTAGTTGATGTTCGACGAGATCTTCGAGAGGCTGGGGAGCAGCTCGAGGTCGCCGATGAGGCCGAGGCCCGCGCACGCGAGGGCGCGCGTGAGGTCCGGCCGCTGGCTGTCCTTCAGCAGCTCGACGAGCGGCGGGATCGCGCGCGCGTCGCCGATCTGGGCGAGGGCGAGGACGACCTGGCCCTGGACGTTCTGGGTGTCGGCCTCCTTGAGCTCCTTGAGGAGCAGCGGGACCGCGTCCGGCGTCTGGAGCAGGCCGAGCGCGATGGCCGTCTGCTGGCGCAGGGTCTCGGAGGAGCGCTCGGACAGCGCCTCCTTGATGGCCTTCACCACGTCCGGGGTGCGGCTGCCGATCATGCCGAGCGCGATGGACGCGTAGCCGCGGAGCTCGCGGTCCTCGCCCTTGTCGGTCACGATCGCGACGAGGTCCTTGCGGGCGCCCTCGTCCTTGATCAGGCCGAGCGCCACCGCGAACGCCGCGCGGGCGCGCTTGTCGATCTTCGTGTCTCGCAGGCCCTCCTGCAGGACGTCGATGGCCTGGAGGCGGATCTGGCCGTACTCGATGATCTCGGGCCGGTCGCCGATCGCGCGGCCCACGAGGGCGATCGCGAGGGCGCCGTACGGACGCTCGGAGTACTTGCCGTCCTTGGCGACCTTGAGCAGCGTCTCGGCGATTTTCGCGCCCTTGGCGTTCAGGACGTCGGTGCGGGAGGCCTTGACGTCGGCCTCGAGGAGGTACGCCAGGGACATGATCCCGAAGTTCTTGGTGGAGGGCTCCTTGATCTTCTCGACGGCCTGCGCGAGCTGGACGGCCAGGTTCGCGCGCTCGACGCCGTCGATGCGACGGCCGAGGAGGCCGAGGGCGATCGAGGCCGAGCGCTTGACGTTCGCGCCCGTCTGGTTCGCGTTGATCGCGTTCAGCATCGCGGGGATGTCCTTCGCGCTGCCGACCTTGCCGATCGCGAGGGCCGCGTAGGAGGCCGTGACGTCGTCGACGTTCTCCTTGAAGAGGCGGGTCTTGAGGGCGCACTCCTTCAGCGCGTCGATCATCTCGGACGTGATCTCGGTCACGGGCTGCATCGACAGGCCCATCATCAGGCAGCAGTACAGCTCGCTGTTGGAGTACTTCCTCTTGAGCGCGTCGAAGAGCCGCTGGGCCGTGGGGAGGCCCGCGGCGATCGGGTCGGGCGCGTAGAAGAGGCCGCCGCCGGTCGTGATGCCGCCCGTGCGGGTCGTCGGCTGGTCGCCGAGCAGGCCGAGGGCGAGGGCCGCGAAGCCGCGGGCGCGCGCGTTCAGCGCGTCGCTCTCGAAGGCCTCGAACAGCAGGTCACGGACCCGGTCGAGCTCCTTGGCGTCGAACTGGCGCGCCTTCTCGGTGCGCCGGAGGAGGCCCAGCGCGAGGATCGCCGACTCGTTGACGATCTGGTCGACGGCCGGCTTCTTCCCGTTCTCGAGCACCGCTGCGGCGAGCAGCGGAATGTGAGACGGGTCGTCGGTCACCTTCGCGAGGGCGATGTAGGAGGCCGACTCGGTGTCGGGGTGCTGCTTGTTCTTGGGGTCCATCGCCCAGAGGACGGCGGGGATCAGCGACTCCTTGACCTGCTTCTCGGTCGCGCGGGTCGCGTCCGTGCGGGCGCCGGACGACTCGCCGACCTGACCGAGGGCGCTCTCCTTCGTGATCTTGAGCGCGTAGATGGCCTCCTTCAGGTTGAGTAGGTCGTCGTTGTTGTAGGACCACCAGAAGACCCACTGGTCGAACGAAGTCGGCGACTTCTTGCCGGCGCCCGGGGCCGTCGCGGGCGTCTCGGTCGTCGGAGGCTGCGCGCTGGGCGTCGTCGGCGTCTGGGGCGTCGGGTTCGGGGTCGTCGGGTCGGGGGGCGTCGTGGTGGGGGGCGGCGTCGTGGGCGACGGCGGCGGGGGCGGCGTGGGGTCGGACGGCTCACGCAGGCCCGGGGGGGCCTCGCCGCCGGGGCCGCGGAACTGGCCGCCATGGGCAAACGCCTGGGGGGCCAGGAGGGCCGCACCCGCAACGCCAACAGCGAAACCGAGGAGAAGTCGCTTCATCGAGTCCACTCCAAAGGGGGGCGGGGTTGGCCGGGACTGGTTCCCGGGGTGCCCCGAGGGCCGATTGGAGTATCGCACGAACGATGCCGAAACGCATGGGGGCTGCCTCCCTGGGGGCACACACCCTCACGGCAGCCCTTACCCCTTCGGGAGACTAGATTTACGTCAGTCAGTATCGAGCGGGACGTGGGGGGCTACCAGGCGTTCCGTGGGCACCGCGCTACCCCGGGGTAGCACCTTTCCGCTCGGGAAACGGGGACTCCGAGGTCCGGTTTCCCGCAGCGCGCGCGGGATCCACCGGAGAACGGGGAGCGGGGAGCGGGGAACGGAGAGCGGGGAGCGCGTCGGGCGCCGGAACAGGAGACAGGCCGAGCGCCGCGGTCCCCTCGGAGCGCCCGGCTCCCGGGGGCCCTGCGCCCCTCACGGCGTCGTCTGGCTCCACCACGTCTGGTCGACGATGTGGCGGTCGAGGTAGTCCGCCGCGTCCTTGGGCTCGTCGGTCAGGTGCCACAGGTCGAGGTCCTCCGGCGAGATCGTCCCCTCGAGCAGCATCGTGTTGCGCATGAACGAGACGAGCGGCGTGAAGAACTCCAGACCGAGCAGCACCACCGGGATCCGGCGGATCTTGCGCGTCTGGATCAGGGTCAGGGTGTCGAACATCTCGTCCATGGTGCCGAAGCCGCCCGGCGCGACCACGAGGCCCGCGGCGAACTTCGTGAACATCATCTTGCGGATGAAGAAGTAGTCGAACTCCATCCCGATCTTCACGTGGGCGTTCAGCGACTGCTCCATCGGGAGCTCGATCCCGAGCCCGACCGACTTGCCTCCGCCCTCCACGGCGCCCAGGTTGGCGGCCTCCATGATCCCCGGGCCGCCGCCCGTGATCACGTTGTACCCGTAGGTCGCCAGCGTCTTCGCCGTGTCGCGCGCCATGCGGTAGTAACGGTGCGTGGGCTTGAGGCGCGCCGAGCCCCAGACCGAGATCGCCGGGCGGATCTCCCTCAGCTTGTCGATCGCCTCCACGTACTCCGAGATGATCCGGAAGATGCGCCACATCTCCTTGGCGTCCACCCCGCGCTCGAGGTGCGGGTCCTGGCCCTTGCGGCGGAGTCGGCGGCCGTCGCGGGCGGGCAACCCGGGGACGCCCGCGTCGCCCTCCTCGGCCCCGCCCCCGACGGGCGTGGACGGACGCGGGGGGGCGTCGTCGGCGGGGAAGGGATCGTGGGCGTCGGTCATGGGGGCTCCGGGGGCGAGCCTACCGCGGCCGGGCCCGAGGCGGGCGATCGCTCCCCGCAACGGACGACGGCGCCCGGGAGGTCCCGGGCGCCGTCGGAGGAGATCCGGCCGTGGCGGCCTGGGCCGTCCGCGTCGAGCCCTGTCTACCGGGACCGACTACGACTGCGTCTCGATCTTCTGCTTCTCGCGGATCGCTCGGCGGCGGTCCGCCTCCTTCAGCAGGCGCTTGCGCATCCGGAGGCTCTTGGGCGTCACCTCGAGGAGCTCGTCGTCCGCGAGGAACTCGAGGCACTCCTCGATGCTCATCCGCGAGGGCGGCGGGATGTCTGTCTTCTCGTCGGCGCCTGCGGAGCGCATGTTCGTCAGGTGCTTGCGCTTGCACGGGTTGACGAGGACGTCCTCCTCGCGCCGGTGCTCGCCCGTGATCTGGCCCTCGTAGACCAGCTCGGTGGGCTCGACGAAGAACTGGCCGCGGTCGGTCAGCGCGTTGAGGGCGTAGGCGGTGACGGCACCCGTCTCGGAGGAGACCTGGCTGCCCGTCGAGCGCGTGCCGATCTCGCCGCGGTGGGGGCTGTAGCCCTTCACGACGCTCGTCATGACCGCGTTGCCGCGCGTGGCGTTCATGAGCTTCGTGCGCAGGCCGATGAGCCCGCGGGCGGGCGCCTCGAACTCGAGGAACGCGAGGTCGCCGTGGGTCTGCATGTGGAGCATCTCGCCCCGCCGCCGGCCCATGAGCTCGATCACCTTGCCCACGTCGTCCGGGGGCACCTCGATGCTCACCTGCTCGATGGGCTCCTCGACGCCCTCCGGGCCGTCGCGGAACAGGACCCGGGGGCGGCCCACCGCGAACTCGAAGCCCTCGCGGCGCATCGTCTCGATGAGGATGCCCAGGTGGAGCACGCCGCGACCCCGGACCTCCATGCTGTCCGCGCGGTCGGTGGGGAGCACCTGGAGCGCGACGTCGGCCTTCTTCGCGCGGTCGAGGCGGTCCTTCACGTGGCGCGACGTGACGAACTCGCCCTCCTTGCCGGCGAACGGCGCGTCGTTGACGCGGAACTCCATCGCGAGCGTGGGCGCCTCGACCGTGAGGGTCTGGGGCGGCACCGGGTTGAGGATGTCCGTGATCGTGTCGCCGATCTCGACGTTGTCCATGCCGGAGATCGCGACGAGATCGCCGGCCTCGAGCAGCTCGGTCTGGACGCGCTGGAGGCCCTCGAAGACGTAGATCCGGCCCGCGTTCACCTGCTCGGACGTCCCGTCCGCGTGCAGCACGAGGATGCGGTCGCCCTCGCGGACGTGGCCCCCTTCGAGGCGGCCGATCGCGATGCGGCCCACGTACGGATCGACCTCGATGTGGCACACCGGGAGGTTGACGACGGCCGTCGCGTCCGACTTCGGCGGCGGGATGGCCGTGAGGATCGTGTCGAGGATCGGGGCCAGCGTGGGCCCGCCCTCGATGGTGAACCCGGCGCGACCCTGGCGGCCGGACGCGAAGATCACGGGGAACTCGAGCTGGTGGTCGTGGGCGCCGAGCTCGATGAAGAGCCCGTACACCTCGTCGAGCACCTCCTTCGGCCGCGAGTTCTGGCGGTCGATCTTGTTGATGATCACGATGGGGGCGAGGCCCTGCGCGAGGGCCTTGCGCAGCACGAATCGCGTCTGGGGCAGCGGCCCCTCGAACGCGTCCACGAGCAGGCAGACGCCGTCGGCCATGCGCAGGACGCGCTCCACCTGCCCGCCGAAGTCGGCGTGGCCGGGCGTGTCGATCACGTTGATCTTGTGCCCCTTCCAGTGGAGGGAGCAGTTCTTCGAGAAGATCGTGATCCCGCGCTCGCGCTCGAGGTCGTTGCTGTCCATGACGAGCGGCGAGTCGCCCCCGAGGGACTTCATCACGCCGGCGAAGGTGAGGAGGCCGTCCACGAGGGTGGTCTTGCCGTGGTCGACGTGGGCGACGATCGCGACGTTGCGAATCTGGGCGGGGGGCATGGAGGCTTTCGCAGGGGGAGCGGACAGGAATCCCGGAGCGTACCAGCGCTCCCGGGGATTGCGCACGAGAGTCCACGGGGCCCGAGGGGGGGGGCCGGGCGGTCGGCGCGTACACTGCCGCCATGCCCCCGCGCCCCCAGAATCCCCCGCCCGAGCGGCTCCACGAAGCCCGCGCAAAGATCGTCGCCACCGTGGGCCCGGCCTCGCGCGCCCCGTCCGCCCTGGCCGCCCTCGCCCGCGCAGGGGTGGACGTGTTCCGGTGCAACGGCGCCCACACGCCGCCCGAGGCCATCGCCCCGCTCGTTTCCGACGTGGCGAGGACCGCGCGCCGGACCGGGAGGTCGCTGGCGGTCCTGCTCGACCTGCCGGGCGTGAAGCTCCGGATCGGGCGGCTTCCCGGGGGGGGGATGGAGCTCGCGGTGGGAGACCGGCTCCGGATCGTTCGCGGAGCGGCGGCGACGCGCCCGGCGGAGCTTGCCGTGCCTCGGGTCGTGCTCGACAGCATGGTCGTCGGGGCGGAGGTCCTCCTAGGCGACGGGACCGTGGCCCTTCGCGTCGAATCCCGGGGGCGCGGGGGCACGACGTGCCTCGTCGAGGCGGGCGGCGCCCTGCGCGAGCGTGCGGGGGTGCACGTGCGCGACGCGAAGCACCCGGGACCGGTGCTGACGGCGCGCGACCTGCGGCTCGCCGAGGCGGGGGTCGCCGCGGGGGTGGACGCGCTCGCCATCTCGTTCGTGCGGGGGCCCGAGGACGTCGCGCGGCTGCGGCGTCACCTCGTGCGGCGCGGGCTCCGGGTGCCCGTGCTCGTCGCGAAGATCGAGCGGCGGGAGGCCCTCGAGCGCATCGAGGGGATCCTCGGCGCGTCGGACGGGATCATGGTGGCACGCGGCGACCTGGGGCTCGAGCTCGGCCCGGCGGAGACCCCGGGCGCGCAGAAGCGACTCCTCGACGCCGCGCTGCGGCACGGCCGCCTCGCCATCACGGCGACCCAGATGCTCGAGTCCATGACCACCGCGCGGCGCCCGACCCGCGCCGAGGCCACCGACGTCGCGAACGCCGTCTTCGACGGGACCGACGCGGTCATGCTGTCCGGCGAGACCGCGGTGGGGGCGCACCCCGCCCTCGTGGTCGACACGATGAATCAGATCCTGCTCGCGGCGGAGGCCGATTCGCACTGCCCGTTCGCCGGCGACACGCGGCACCCCGTCCCGATCGCGGGGCCGACGCGCCCCGACCGCCTCGTGGTCCGGGCGGCGGTCCGGCTCGCCATGGACGCCGAGGCCTCCGCGATCGTGGTCTTCACGCGCGGGGGGCAGTCGGCCCGGCGCGTCGCCAAGGAGCGCCCGCGGGCCCCGATCTTCGCGTACGCGGCCGACGACGCGGTGAGGCGCGGCCTGCTGCTCTCGTGGGGCGTGCGACCCCGCCACCTGCCCGACGGGGGGTCCACCGACGCGATCATCCGCCACGTCCTGGCCGACCTGCGGCGGACGGCCCACCTGCGGCGGGGCGACCGCGTCGTGCTCGTGATGGGGGCCGCCGAGGATCCCGCGGGCGCCACGTCGATCGTCAAGCTGATGACGGTCTGAGCGCGCGCGCAAGGGTCACCTGCGGCCTCTGCCGGCGCCCATCAGGCGCCGAGGAGGGGGGGCCTCGTGTCGCGTCGTCAGAACGAGATCGCGCCGACCAGCAGCAGGCCGACGACGAGCAGCACCGCGCCCAGGACGGCGGCGATGCTGCCGCTCTTCACGGACTTGTCCGCGAGGGCGATCACGCCCATGAGCAGGACCCCGAGGCCCGACAGGGCCAGGATGACCCCGATCACGGTCTTGAAGGTCTCGGCGAAGCTGGCGAGGACGACGGCGGTCATGCGGGGCCTTTCCCGGCGGCGGACGTGCGCCGCCCCTTGAGCTTGGCGAGGAGCGAACGCATCCACTGACCGTGGCCGTTGGCCACCTCGGCGGGGATGCCTTCGATCTCGTGACGATAGTACTTGAAGCACGACTGGATGATGCTCGCGGTCGGGACCGCCAGGAGGGCGCCCCACACGCCGAAGGAGTGCTCTCCGGCCAGCAGCGCGAAGATGATGATCACGGGGTGCATCTCGGCGTTCGTGCCCATGATCAGGGGGTTGAAGAGGTTGGCCTCGAGCAGGTGGATGAGCCCGATCCACCCGAGCGCCAGGAGCCCCTGGTGGACCCCTCCCGTCGCGAGCGCGACGAGGACGATCGGGATGCTCGACGCGATCGTGCCGAACACCGGGATCAGGCTGAAGACGCCCGCCAGGAGCCCGAGGAGCGTGGCGTAGGGGACGCCGATGATGAGCAGCCCCGCCCAGGTGAGCAGGCCGTTCACGACGCAGATGAGGAGCTGGCCGCGGATCACGCCGGCGAGGCCCCGGTCGACGTAGCGCATGAGCCGGTCGTAGCTGCCCTGCAGGTGCGCGGGCGGCAGCGTGCGGAAGAACGCAGCGATGCGCTTGCGGTCGATCACGATGAACGCCGTGAGCATCAGGACCAGGATCAGCTGGTAGGTGGAGCCCACGATCGTGAAGAGGATGCCCTGACCCCACTTGAGCACGCGCGTCCCGAGGTCGGCCCCGTGCTCGCGGCTCTGCGCCGCGATGAAGGTCCGCAGGATGCCCGGGTCGAAGTGCTCCTTGGTGACCTTCTCGATCTGGGCCGCGACCGGCGCGATCAGCTGCCTCTCGGTCAGCACCTCGAGGCCCTTGGCCGCCTCGTCCGTCTCGGCGCGGACGCCCGCGCCCTCGGGGAGGGCGAGCCCGCTCGCGTCGACGATCGCGAGGGGGAGGTCGGCGCTCGGCGGCAGGCTCCTCGGCCTCGGGTCGACCTCCTCGAGGAGGATGCGCGCCTCGAGGAGCCCCTCGTCGATCTGGGCGGGGAAGGCCGTCTTGAACGTGCGCGTGTCGGGGCCCGTCCCGAGCGTGACGACCACCCCATCGGGGATCCAGACGGCGCTGCTAAGCTTCCGCTCGAGGGTGAACCGCGCGGCGGGCGCGTTGCGGTCGAGCTCGCCCTTGAGGTCGGTGAGCGCGCGCCGCATGTTCGTCCCGATGCGGTTCACCCCGCACGACACGAGGAGGAAGCCCCCGAGGAGCACCACCGCGTACATGAGGAGCAGGACGGGCCCGCGGCCCATCTTCACCCCGAACCTGCGCCCGCGGCTCACCCACGCGACGACCGGCTCGACCAGGTACGCGACGAAGATCGCCATCAGGAACGGGAAGAGCACCGAGCGGAAGACGACGAGGAGGCCGACGAAGACGCAGAGGAAGCCGATCAGGGTCTTCGTGCGCCCCGACATCCCTCCGCCCGCCGGCCGGCCGGCCGGGGTGCTCCCCGGGCCCGGCGCGGGCAGGGAGGCAGATGGCTGGCTCGGATCGGGCTCGCGCATGCCCCTACCCTACCGAAACGGCGGGCGCGCCCCAAGGCCACCGCCCGGGGCGCACCGTCGTCGCGCCGGCCCGTCCCCACGGAATGTCCTCGGGGGAGCCCCGGAGGACCCCGACAATGCGGCAACGACGCGGCGGGCCCCCGCCCCCGCGCCTCCCGCCCCAGGATCGGGGCCAGGCACACCGTCTCCAATGGCTTCCACCGTCGCCGACCTCTTGAGCCGCCTCGACGTCCTCCGCACCCGCCTCGCCCAGGTGACGAGGAGTCTTTGACCTGGATCGCAAGCGGGAGGAGGTCCGCACGCTCGAGGCCAAGATGGGCGAGCCGGGCTTCTGGGACGTCCAGGAGGAGGCCAAGCGGGTCGTCGACCGCTTGAAAGGGCTCCGCGCCGCTCTCGAGCCGTGGACGCCGTACGCGGCGAGGCTCGAGGACGCCGGCGTGCTCCTCGACATGGGCGTCGAGGCGAACGACGAGGCCACCCTGGCCGAGTCCGAGACGATCCTCGCGGGCCTGCTCGCGGACGCGGACCGTCTCGAGACCCGGGCGCTCCTGTCCGGCCCGAACGACGCGGCGGGGGCCTTCCTCTCCGTGAAGGCGGGCGCCGGGGGCACCGAGTCGTGCGACTGGGCGGAGATGCTGCTGCGCATGTACATCCGGTGGGCCGAGAAGTCGGGCCACACCGTCGTCGAGGTGGACCGCCAGGAGGGCCAGGAGGCCGGCGTCCGCACCGCGACGGTCGAGGTGCGCGGCGCGTTCGCGTTCGGCTGGCTGCGCCAGGAGGCGGGCGTCCACCGGCTCGTCCGCATCAGCCCGTTCGACGCGCAGAAGCGCCGGCAGACGACGTTCGCGGGCGTCGAGGTCCTGCCCCTCGTGGAAGAGGAGGCCGGGATCGAGATCAAGGAGGCCGACCTCGAGATCACCACCTTCCGCGCGGGCGGCGCGGGCGGCCAGCACGTGAACAAGACCGAGAGCGCGGTCCGCATCCGACACCTCCCGACGGGGCTCGTCGTGGCGTGCCAGAACGAGCGCAGCCAGCACCGCAACAAGAAGGTGGCGCTCCAGATGCTCGCCGCGCGCATCCTGAGCATGGAGGACGACAAGCGCTCCGCCGACGCATCCAAGCTCTACGACGAGAAGGGCGAGATCGCCTGGGGCAACCAGAAGCGCAGCTACGTCATGCAGCCCTACCAGATGGTCAAGGACCACCGCACCGGCCACGAGACCGGCGACGTCCACGGCGTCCTCGACGGCGACGTCCAACCCTTCATGGAAGCCTCCCTCCGAGGGCAGAAGGCACCGTAGGGCTTCCCGGAGGAAGGCTGAC
>JAYTCP010000240.1:0-3868 GCA_043736435.1 Planctomycetia bacterium
GCGGCCCGCCATCTCGGGAAAGGCAAAAAACCGGGAATATCCCATCAGTTAGTGGCACCGTGACTTCAGGCGGGCGATCCTGATGAGACAGCAGGAATCCCTTTGGTGGCGGCTATGAGGGGGACGGTGAACTCGCGGACTGCGGTGGCGGCATTTTGTGGGTGGAGCTCGATTTGCTTAACAATGGCAGAGCCGACGATTACGCCGTCGGCGGATTGGGCGACTTCTGCGGCTTGCACGGGGGTGGTTATGCCGAAACCGACGCAGATCGGAGTGTCGGTGAACTCGCGGATGGCAGCGACTTGGGCACCGATGTTGGCGGAGGGTGCGCCGTGAGAACCGGTGACGCCAGTTCTTGATAGGAGATAGATGAAGCCTTCGGACGACTGGGCTAGGATTTTGACGCGCTCTGGAGGAGTGGTGGGGGCGATGAGGCGGATGTGCTTGAGGCCAGCTCCGATGGCGAGGTCTTTGTTGCGCGCGGCTTCGTCGGGCGGGAGGTCGAGCAGGAGAATACCGTCTGCTCCGGCGGCTGCGGCGTCGTGGTGGAAGGCCTCGAAGCCGTAAGTGAAGATGGGATTCAGGTAGGTGAAGAGGACGATGGGCGTCTGGTGGGTCTCGCGGAAGCGGCGGATGAGCTCGATAGCGCGGGCCGTGCTCATGCCGGACTTGAGCGCGCGCTCAGCGGCCATTTGGTTGACGATGCCATCGGCTAACGGGTCTGAGAACGGCAGGCCGAGCTCGATGATGTCAGCGCCGGCATCGGCTAGGGATTTGATGATTTCAAGCGAGGTCTCGAAATTGGGATCTCCGGCGGCGACGTAGGCGACGAAAGCACGCCCGCCGCCTTGCCCACCCCGAGGAGCAGGTGGTCCTCGTGGAGGACGACCACCCCGAAAGCGGCGAGCTTCCGGCGCGCAGCGGCGAGGCGCGCGGGATCGGCCGTCGGGGCGGTCACCGGAGGAGGCGGTCGATCTCCGCGGCGAGATCGAGATCGCGTCGGGTGACGCCCTTCGCCTCGTGGGTGGACAGCACGAGCCGTACGAGCTTGTAGCGCACCTCGATGTCGGGGTGGTGCGCCGCGGCCTCCGCCAGGAAGGCCACCCGGGTCACGAACGTCACCGCCTCCGGGAACGAGTCGAACAGCAGCTTCCGCTCGAGGGCGGGATGCCCCTCGACGAGCTTCCACGCCGGGATCCTCGGGAGGGCCTTGCGGATCTGTCCGGGAGTGAGGGGGCGCGGGGGTGTCGGCATGGTGTCCAAAGGGTACTCTCTCGCGCATGGGTGCGCGTCTGCCGGCCTTCCTCGAGGTGACCCCGCGGGTCCGGATCCCCGCGGCGGAGATCTCCCTCGCCTACGCCGCCTCCGGCGGCCCGGGGGGGCAGAACGTCAACAAGGTGGCCAGCAAGGCCGTGCTCCGGTGGAGCCCGTTGACGAGCGCCGCGCTCTCCGACGCCGACCGCGCCTACGTCCTCTCGCGCCTCCGCGCGCGGCTCACCTCCGAGGGCGAGCTCGTCCTCTCCTCGGACCGCAACCGCGACCAGCCTCGCAACGTGGAGGACGTCCTCGACCGGCTGAAGGACGTGCTGCGCTCTGCGCTCCATCGCGAGGCCCCGCGCAAGAAGAGCCGTCCCACGCGGGGCTCGAAGGAGCGCCGCCTCACGTCGAAGAAGCTGCGGAGCGAGGTCAAGAAGGGCCGCCGGGGCGGGGGCGACTGAGAGCGTGAGCAGGAGTCGACGCGCCGCTTCTGCCGGCGCCCATCAGGCGCCGAGGAGGGGGAGGCCGCGTTTCGCGGCCGGCGTGGGGGAGGGTCCGCTTCCCCCACCGGCAAGGAAACTCGGCGCATTCGGATACGATCCGGTCCCATCCTCGTCCGAGGTGATCGATGCGCCGTTCCCGCCTCCTGCTCCTGGCCCTGCTCCTCCTGCCGCTTCTCGGGGCCTCCGGCGGCCCCGTGCACGAGGCCTGCGCGGACGACGTGCCGAAGATCCGCTCGGTCTCGCCCGCGAGCGCGACGCGCGGCCAGAGCGTGGACGTGTCCGTCGAGGGGACCAACCTCGCGCCGCTCGACGAGGTGACCACGACCCGGGAGGACGTCTCCGTCACCGTGCAGGGCCGGTCGACGGCGAACAAGGTCGTCGTCCGGATGACGATCCCCGACTCGGCCGCGGCGGGAGTGGTCCCGCTCGTGCTCAAGACGGCGGCGGGCGTCGCCAAGACCGATCGGTTCGTCGTGCGCATGCGGTCCCCCGTCGTCACGAAGCTGAGGCCCGATCCGCTCTTCCGCGGCGTCGAGACGGACGTCACGATCACCGGGACCCACCTCTTCTTCCTGGGCCTCGACACGGCCGTGACGGTCGAGCCCCCCGTCACCGTCCGCCTGCTGCCGAAGTCCACCGCCACCGAGCTCCGGCTCCACCTCGTCGTGCCGCGCGACACGCCGCCCGGCCCACGCTCGATCGTCATCAAGACCACCGACGGCCAGGTGAGCGCCCCGTTCACCGTCCTCCTCGCGCCCCCGACCGTCGTGTCCGTCATCCCCGCCGTCGTCGTCCGCGGCCAGAACGCCGTGCTCCAGGTGAAGGGCACGAACCTCTCCGGTGCCGTCCGCCCCGCGCTCGCGCTCCCCGACGCGAACGTGATCGTCGAGGCGAAGGGCCCTCCGACCGTGACGGAGTGGGCCTTCGCCGTGACGACGAAGGTCGATGCCACCCCGGGGCCCCGCCTCGTCGTCGTCACGACGCCCGACGGCTACGCGACGTGCACGTTCGACGTCGTATCGCCCATCCCGCCGGCGACGTCGTCCCCCGAGCCCGCCTCCGGGCCGCGGGGCACCTCCCTCGACGTGAAGCTCGCCGCTCCCGGCTTCGCGCCGCCCTTCGCGCTGCGCGTGATGCCCCCCGATCGCGCCGTCGAGGTGGAGTCGGGCAAGGGCCCCGCGTTCCGGCTGGCCCTGCGGCCCGAGGCCCTCGCCGGGCTCCGGATGCTCGTCGCGGATCACCCGCTCGGCACCTTCACCGCCGCGTTCCGCGTCGCGCTGCGCCCGCCTAGCATCCAGGGCGTCACGCCGAGCGAGGTCGCCCCGGGCGCCGAGGCCGACCTCTCCCTCGAGGGGAGGGACCTCGAGGGCGGCGTCGTGTCCCTCGTGCCCGAGGAGGCCGGCGTCACGGTGACGCAGGCCGGCGCTGCGCAGAAGGTCCACGTCGCCGTGAAGGCCGACGCCAAGCCGGGTCCCCGCGCCCTGTTCCTCCGCACCGCCGACGGCGGCGCGGTCGGCTTCTTCTCCGTGAAGGGCGCCGCGCCCGACGCCCCCCGCGCCTCGGGCCTCGCGCCGACGCAGGTGCCGCGGGGCGAGGCGACCTCCCTCCGCTTCTCCGGCGAGAATCTGAAGGGGCCCGCCGGCGAGACGCCGACCGTCGTGGTCACCGACGCGGCCGGCAAGCCGATCCCCGCCAAGGTCGTCGAGGCGACGCCCTCGGGCGTGACCATCGCGGTGACGCCCGGCGGCGGCGCCGCGTTCGGCGGCGCCGTGATGGTCCTGTCGACGCCGAACGGCACCACCGCCGCGGCGTTCACGGTGGTCCCGGCGACCCCCGCCGTGACGAAGGTGACCCCGGCCGCCGTCGGTCGCGGAGTGACGACGGAGGTCGTGCTGGAGGGGGACCGGCTCGTCGGTCCCGCGGGGGAGGTCCCCACCGTCGAGCTCGTGCGCCCCGACGGGAGCGGCGCCATCCAGGTCGAGGTCGTGGCCCCGGGACCGAACGCCCCACGGGGTCGCCTCGCCCTGAAGGTCACCCCGACGCTTGCGACCCCCCTGCGCACCTACGTTCTCACGCTCGGGACGACCGAGGGCGGCACCGCCGTCCTG
>JAYTCP010000241.1:0-4820 GCA_043736435.1 Planctomycetia bacterium
GCCGAAGGCCCTGTTCGACGCGCGCTGCGCGGCGGAGTCCGACCTCCGGCGCGCCCTCCCGGACGAGACGCCCGCGTACGACGTGCTCCTCGTGTCCACCGACGCGGGTCCCCGCGCCGTGATCGACACCGACGCGGACGGCGACCTCGCCGAGGAGCGCGAGCTCGCCGACTTCGGCGTCGCGGGCGACTGGGTGACGCTGCGCGACGACGCCGAGCTCAACGTCGGCGTGCGGTGCGAGGCCGACCTCTCGCGCGTGCGGCTGCTCTTCGACGGGGGCGGGCACGGCACCCACGTCGCCGGCATCGTGGCCGGCTACGAGGGGACCGGCAGCCCGTGGAACGGGCTCGCACCCGGCGCCCGCATCCTCTCGATCAAGATCGGGAACTCCCGCTTCGGCGGCCCCACGACGAACCTCGCCATCGTGCGCGCGCTCGAGTGGGCGGGACAGCGGGGTGCCCGGGTCGTCAACCTCTCCTTCGGCGGGGCCGCGTTCTCCGGCGACGCCGGCACGCCCGACGCCCGCGCCGCCGACGAGGCCGTCGAGCGGCACGGGCTCCTCTGCTGCTTCTCCGCGGGCAACGACGGCCCCACCCTGGGGAGCGTCGGCTCGCCCGCGACCGCGCGGCGCGTGCTCTCGGTCGGCGCGTACGTCTCGCCGGAGACGATGCGCGCCGCGTTCGCCCAGCTCGGACCCTCGCCCGGCGAGCGCCTCTTCGGCTTCAGCAGCCGCGGCCCGACGCCCGGCGGCGACCTCGGCGTCTCCGTCCTCGCGCCCGGGGCCGCGTGGAGCCCGGTGCCGGCCTGGCAGCTCGTCCGCTCCGAGAAGATGAACGGCACGAGCATGGCGGCGCCGCAGGTCTCGGGCGCCGCGGCGCTCCTGCTCTCGGCCGCGCTCGCGGACGGGATCCCCGCCTCGCCCGCGCGGATGATCCGCGCGATCCGCGCATCGGCCCGGCCGGTGCCCGGGCTCCTTCCGGTCGAGCAGGGTGCGGGCCTGCTCCAGGTGGACCGTGCGTACGAGGTCCTCGCGAGCCTCCGGGGCGCGCCGGCCGAGCGCGAGCTGCGGGTCCGCGTCGAGAACGCGACGGGCACGGGCGGCGGGATCGTCGATCGGGGGGGCGCCGGGGACGAGCCCTACGACCGCGACGTGGACGTGTCCGTCGTCTGGCCGCGCGGCGCGACGAACGAGGCGCGCCTCGCGTTCGAGCGACGGCTCGTGCTCGCGTCGGACGCGGCGTGGGTCGAGGTGCCTCCGCGCCTCGTCCTCAACGCCGAAGGGGGCTCGTTCTCGGTCCGTGTGGATCCCCGGGGTCTCCCGGAGGGCGTGCACGGCACCGTGATCCACGTGCGCGACCCGGAACGCCCCGGCGTGGGCGACGAGCTCACCGTACCGGTGACGGTGGTCCGCACGAGCCCCGTGCTCGGCGACGGGCGCTTCTCCCTGTCGGTGACGGTAGCGCCCGGCGAGCGCGTCTCGCGGTTTGTCCGCGTGCCCGCCGGGGCGTCCCGCGTGCGTCTGCGCGCGACGGCGGGCGCCTGTGCCCGCAACGCGTACACCTTCGGGCTCGCCGCGGTGGACGCCTGGCGTCGCCCCGACGAGCGGCGCACCGGCGCGCGGGCGACGCTCTGCGCGGGGGAGGGGGCCGACCTCGACACGACCGTGGTCCCCGGGACCGTCGTCGAGATCGTCGCATTCTCGCACTGGAACGCGAACCAGCCCGGCGCGATCGCCCTCGAGGGACGCTTCGAGGGGCCGGTCGCCTCGGAGTCCGAGGTCCGGGTCGGGCCGGGGCAGGACGTCGCCCTGGTCCGCCTCGCGTCGCCCCTCGCCTCGTTCCAGGGGCGCGTCGAGGCGGTCCTCGACGCCGTCCTCGAGCACCCGGCGGTCGCACGCGAGGTCCGGGTCGAGCCGGGCGACGTCCTCGGCGACGAGCGCATCCGCACGATCGTCCAGCGCTTCCCGGTCACGGTGGGGAGCGGTGAGGTCGTCCGGCTGGTCGCGCTCGCCGATCCCGCCCTCGACGAGCAGATCGAGGACGCCCGTTGGATCGTGCGCGATGCCGCCGGCCGTCCGGTGCGCATGGAGGTCGTCAACGGGCCCCTCTCCCTCGAGGGCGTCCCCGCCGGGCGCTACGACGTCACCTTCGAGACGCCCACCTGGAACCGCACCTCCGCGGACACGGCGATCCTCGGCTTCGAGATCCGCCGCCGTCGTCCCGAGGCACGTGCGTCGGTGCACCCGAGCGCGGATGCCGCGGCCGAGGGGCGCGACGGGAGCGACCGCGTGAGCTGGCCCGCGGGGGCTGTGCGCTCGGCGGCCCTCCGCCTCCCCGCGCTCGAGGCCGGGCGCGTCCACCTCGGCACCGTGCGCGTGCTCGACGCGGAGGGCGACGTGCGTCTCGCCCTGCCGCTCGTGGTGGATCGCACGACCACCGCCGCATGCGCCCCCGATCCTGCGACCGCGGCCGCCGCGCACGAGGCCGCGATGCGCGCGGCGGTCGAGTCCTACGTCGCCGCGCCGTGGCCCGAGCCGTCCGGCGCGGCCGCCGCCGCCGCGCACGTCGCCCGTCTCCTCGCGGCGCACGCGGACGACCTCGAGCTCGAGATCCTCGCGTTGCGCGCCCTCGCGTCGGGGCCGGCCCCCGAGGCGTCGAAGGCGCTCTCCACGCCGGAGACCGTCCGCCGCATCGACGGCGCGCTCGGCCGCCTCGACCGCGCCCGGGCCGACGACCGCCCGAGGATCGGGCGCCTCCTGCTCCTGCGCTCCGCGTCGCGGACCTGGCTCGGCAAGGCCGCCGAGGCGAAGGCGGACCTCGCCGAGGCGCGCTTCCTGCTGCCCGAGGCCGACCCCGAGCTCCTGCGCCTGCGCCGGCGGCTCGGCCTCGAGCCGGGCGGCGACCTCCTCGACGCGCGGGCCGCGGCGATCGCGCTGCGCGACCAGGAGCCGACGCAGGTCGAGGGCTTCCTCGCCGTGCTCGAGCTCCACGTGCGCCTCGGGTGGGCGATCCCCGCCTCCCACGACATGCGCGCGTTCGCCGACCGCTTCCCCACGCGCCTCGCGGAGCTCCCCGCGCGGGCGCGCGCCGTGCGCGCGATCGGCGGCCTCCCCGCGCCCCGCACCCTCGAACGCATCTCAGAGGGCGCCCCGTAGCGATCCTGGGCCGCCGTGCCGGGCGCCCATGCGGTTTCGGCGGCCCGATGCGTCCGCCGGGTAGAACACCGGCAACGCCATGGCGCCGCACCTCCTGAAAGAGCTGGTCCTCGCCTACGGGGTGGGGGTGCTGGTCGTGCTGCTGCTCCACCGCCTGCGGGTGCCGACGGTGGTGGGCTTCCTGCTCGCAGGCGTGCTCCTCGGGCCCCATGGGCTCGGCCTCGTGACCGACACGTTCGCCGTCGAGTCCCTCGCCGAGATCGGCGTCGTGATCCTGCTCTTCACGATCGGCGTCGAGATGAGCCTCTCGCGGGTGCTGCGCATGGGGGTCGCCCTCCTCGCCGCGGGCCTGCTCCAGATGGGGCTGTGCGCCGCGGGCGTCGCCGCGCCCGCGGCGCTCTTGGGCGGCTCCGCAGCGCGTGCGATCACCCTCGGCCTGCTCGTCGCGGCGTCGAGCACCACGCTCCTGCTGCGGATCCTCGGTGAGCGCGGCGAGCTCGAGGCGCCTCACGGCCGGCTCGCGCTGGCGATCGCCCTCGTGCAGGACCTGTGCGTGGTCCCGATCATGGTGCTGCTCCCGATGCTCTCCGGCGCGGGTGGCGCGGGCGGCGCGGGCGGGTCCGTGCTCCTCCCCCTCGGCAAGGCCGGTCTCGTGATCCTCGCGACGTTCCTCGGCGGGCGCTACGTCGTGCCGCGGATCTTCGAGATCGTGGTCAGCACCCGGAGCCGGGAGCTGTTCGCGCTGACGGTGGTGTTCCTGTGCCTGGGCACGGCCTACCTGGCGGGACTCGCCGGCCTCTCCCTGGCGCTGGGCGCCTTCCTCGGCGGCCTCGTCGTCTCCGAGTCGCCCTACAGCCAGCAGGTGCTCGGCGAGATGCTGCCGATCCGCGACGGGCTCGCGGGGCTCTTCTTCATCGGCGTGGGCATGCTGCTCGACGTCGGGCACGCGGCTTCGCACGGGGGGGAGCTCGCCCTCGCCGTCGGCGCCATCTTCCTGGTGAAGCTCTTCACCACGGGCGTCGCCGTGGCCGCGACCGGGTACGGGCTGCGGACCGCGGTCCTGACGGCGTTCGCGCTCGCCCAGGTCGGGGAGTTCTCCTTCGTGCTCGTCCGCGAAGCCCGTACGCACGGCATCCTCGACGCCGCGGACGAGCAGCTGTTCCTCGCCGCCGCCGTGCTCACCATGGCGGCCGCCCCGTTCCTCTACCGGCTCGCCCCCGGCATCGCCGACCGCCTCGATCGCCGGTTCCTCGGCGTGCGCGCCCGCCGGCAGATCGCCGACGTGGAGCACGACGCCTCGACGCTGCGGGACCACGTGATCCTGGTGGGCTACGGGCTCACGGGGAGGAACGTCGGGAAGGCCCTGTCGCACCACGGCCGGCCCTTCGTCGCCATCGAGATGAACCCGGGGACCGTGCGCAGGGAGCGCGCCGCCGCGGTCCCCATCCTCGTCGGCGACGCGGGGCACCCCGAGGTGCTCGAGAAGGCGGGGCTTCGGGGCGCGCGAATGCTCGTCGTGGGCATCAACGACGTCCCCGGCACCCGCCGCGTCGTCGAGCTCGCGCGGCGCCTGCGGCCCGATCTCCACCTGATCGTGCGCACCCGCTACGTGCGCGAGGCCGCGGAGCTGTTCGCGCTGGGCGCCACCGAGGTGGTCCCCGACGAG